>NZ_JAYXIH010000025.1:0-62175 GCF_036016755.1 Aurantimonas sp. A3-2-R12
GCCAAATCCGACCAGCCCACGTCATTGCTTGGTCAACTTGGCGACGCGCCCACCAAGCCGCAGCTCGACAAGCGCATCTCAAATCCAAAGAGCAACTGTAATGCTAGGTAGAATTTGTCAAATCTTATCTCTTACCACGAAGAAATAGCGTAACGGATCTTCGGTCGGCAGTTACCTCCCGTTGGAAATTTTTTCGTTAGGCACAAGCGATGAGCCGCATTACGGTTTCGCTCGGTTTTGAAACAGAATTTTTGTATTCCGTTTCAAATGCCCGACTTGATCGAACTCGACGGACAGTCGCTCGTGTTCGAGACGCTCAAGAAGCGCCGCACAGGCGTCTACAGGGCCGTTCCGGTGCTGTCGGCATCAAGGGACCACAGGCAACCTCCAAGGGCTAGCGCGATGGCTACGGTGTCGCGGCGATCGGCGCGACGGTACCGCTCAACATGCTGTCGAAATGGATGAGCCATGCCGTCACGAGACGACGGCGATTTACGCCAATGCCCTGGGCGAGGAACAACGCTCGATTGCCGAGCGCATGTGGCGTTGATCCTTCTAAAAATTTCTTGCAAAAGTGTACATGATAGCGTATATATTTATGGTGTAGGAATTGGCCTACTTTCGCGAGCTATTTTCATAAGGATTTTTCAGGTGGCCGCATTTTAAAAAAGGAATAATTTATGCAATTTGAATGGGATGAGCCCAAAAGACGAGAAGTAATCGCCAAGCGTGATGTCGATATGGTCTACGCCGCCGGCATCTTCGAAGGCGAGTTTTTGACGCACCCCGACGATCGAGCCGATTACGGCGAAGAACGTCTGATCTCGATGGGATTGGTCGAGGACGAGTGCTTCGTCGTCGTCCACACCGAGCGAAACGGCGTCACTCGGCTAATCACAGCATGGAAAGGAGGTCGTGATGAGCGGTCCGAATATGAGGCAGGCATCGTCCGCCGAAATCAAACGGATGAGGGAAGCGGGTGAGCTTCACCACAATCCCAATGCACCCGTTGGCGAGAGCCTAGGCCGGGAGTTCTGGGCCAAGGCCATGGTGTCTTCACCCCAAGGCACGCCGCCGAAATCGGTGCATCTGAAGCTCGATCCCGAGGTGTTCGACTTCTACAAGTCGAAGGGCAAAGGCCACCTGACGAAAATGCAGGAGGTTCTTCGAGCTTACGCCGTTGCGCATCAATGAGGCCCCGTGTCGGTTTCGACATTAAGGGAGCCAGCCTTTGTAGGCTGGCTCCCGATCTCGTCCGAAAGGATGGAATCACGAAACGTAGAGATTTCTTGCGATTTGTTGTGAAACAGAACCGTCGTATTATGTTTCAAACGCGCCTCGCGCGGAATGCCCTTGCTCCGCGTCAGTGTTCTTTCCTCAACGCGCGCCAGCTTCCCCCCGCCACCACTCACCGTCCGCGCTCGCCGGTTCGATCCCCTCCCGGTCGACCCGCGCGGCCCATTCCGCCACCGTCCGCTCCCCAAAGACCAGATCCGGCGCGATATCGGCGAGCGGCACGATGACGAAGGCCCGCTCGCTCACGCGCGGGTGCGGCAGGGTCAGCGCCGCGTCCTCGTAAGGCATCCCGTCATAATCGAGCACGTCGAGATCGAGCGTGCGCGGCCCCCAGCGCTCGTGCCGCTCGCGCTTGAACGCCCGCTCGGTCTCAAGACACAGATCGAGGACGTCGCGAGGCGCCAGCGTCGTCTCGATCATGGCGCAGGCGTTGACGAAGAATGGCTGGTCGGTTTTGCCCCAGGGCGGGGTGCGATAAAGCCGCGAGACGGCGACGATCCGCATATCGTCGCGCGCGTCGATCAGGCGCAACGCCGCCGCCATCGTCCTTGCCGGATCGCCGATATTGCCGCCGAGACCGAGAGTCGCCGTGGCCGTCACCAGCGTTCGCCCTTCATGGCGCGGCGCATGGCGTCGGTGATCCGCAGCGCATCGCGGTTGGCCGGCACGTTGTGGACGCGAAAGATGTCGGCGCCACGCTCGCGCAACAGCGCGCTCGTCGCCGCCGTTGCGATGTCCGGCTCCGGATCCTCGCTGCCCACCGCGCCGCGCACGAAGCGCTTGCGCGAGGTGCCGACGAGCAGCGGAAAACCGAGCGCCTTCAACTCACCCAGCCGCGCCAGCAGCATCAAATTCTCCGACCCGTCCTTGGCAAAGCCGAAGCCGGGATCGAGGACGATGGCCGCATCCGGCACCCCGGCTTCCCGCGCGATCGTCAGCGATTTTTTCAAAAACAGGAACTGATCGGCGATGACGCCCGGCAATTTCTCGCGCTCGCGCCCCGTATGCATCAGGCACAGGCCGGCCCCGGTCTCCGACGCAACCCGTGCGATGACCTCATCCCTCTGGGCGCCCCAGACGTCGTTGACGATGTGCGCGCCGGCCGCCACGGCCATCCGCGCGGTTTCCGAGCGATAGGTGTCGACCGAGATGAGGCAGTCGGACCGGCGCGCCAATTCCTCGATCACCGGCATGATCCGGCGCTGCTCCTCGGCGGCGTCGATGGGCGTCGCGCCGGGCCGGGTCGATTCGCCGCCGATATCGACGATCGCCGCGCCCTCCTCGACCATCTTCAGCGATTCCGCCACCGCCGCCTCGACGCTGGCGTAGCGTCCCCCGTCGGAAAAGCTGTCGGGCGTGGCGTTGAGCACGCCCATGATGCGGGCGGTGCCGGACAGATCAAGGCTGCGGCCATGGGCCACATGCCAGACTCCGCCGCGCGGTTCGATCAGGTCCATCTCAACTCCGGTCCGTAAATCCCTTGGCTCTGTCGGTAGCGCCTGACAATGTTTCGCGCAATTATGTGCGCGCCTCCCAAGGGTGGTCGAGCCGGGTCCAGAACGTTGACCGGACCGACCGAATGATGAACGGGTGATCCGGTGGCGGCCGCTCTGAGCGTTAGCCTGCGCGCGGCCACCGCCGTAGCAACTATGCCATGACGAAAGCAGCCTTCATGAGACTTTACGCCGTCAAACAATGGATCAGTGACCGGGTGGAACTGACCACCCTCATCGCCGCGCTCCTCGTCGCCGCATCGATCTGGGGTTTCGTCTCGGTCGCCGGCGAAGTGGTGGAGGGTGACACCAAGGGCTTCGACGCCGAGATCTTGGTGTCGCTGCGCAATCCGGCCGATGCCTCCGACCCGCTTGGCCCGCGCTGGGCGGAGGAGTTCGGCCGCGACATGACCGCCTTCGGCGGCACCGGAGCGTTGGTCCTCATTACCGTCTTCACAGCCGGCTTTTTATGGATGCAGGGCAACCGCCGCTCGATGCTGCTGGTCCTCGCCGCGATCGGCAGCGGTTTCCTGATGAGCCAGCTTCTCAAATACGGCTTCGACCGACCCCGTCCCTCGCTCGTTCCGCACGGGTCGTTCGTCTACACGGCGAGTTTCCCCAGTGGTCACGCCATGATGTCCGCAATCACCTATCTGACCCTGGCGATCCTTGTCGCCCGGGTTCAAACGCAGCGACGGGTGCGCGCGTTTCTCATCAGCGTGGCGGTCTTCCTCACGGTGCTCGTCGGGGTTAGCCGGGTCTATCTCGGCGTGCACTGGCCATCCGACGTGCTGGCTGGCTGGACGGCGGGCGCGGCCTGGGCGGTCGGCTGGTGGATGATCGCCCGATGGCTGGAATCGCGCGGCGCGGTCGAGCCTGAAGCGACCGCAGCCGACGATTTCGATGCAAACCGGCCCGCACCCCGCTCGCCGACCATCTGAACATCGCGGCGGACGTGCCGCTGCTGCGGTCTGACCAAACCGCGACATCATGACTGTGCATGAGGTGAACAACTTTGCCGCCACGAGCCGCCGAGGCTTGCGGACGTAGCGTTGCTATGGAATTGATCATGGCATGCGACGCGGCGTTCCTGACAGCTCGATGCGTCGGCCGGAAACGGCGAACCCAGCACCGGAACACGGGCGGACAATGGAATATTTTCTCCAGCAATTGATCAACGGGATCACTCTCGGGTCGATCTACGGCCTGATCGCCATCGGCTATACGATGGTCTACGGCATCATCGGCATGATCAATTTCGCCCATGGCGAAATCTTCATGCTTGGCTCCTTCATCGCGCTCACCACGTTCCTCCTGCTCGCCGCGATCGGCATCACCTTCCTGCCGCTGGTGCTGGTGATCATGCTGGCGGTCGCCATGCTTCTCACAGCGCTCTGGGGTTGGACCATCGAACGGGTGGCCTATCGGCCGTTGCGCGGCTCGTTCCGGCTGGCGCCGCTGATCACCGCCATCGGCATGTCGATCTTCCTGCAGAACTTCGTCCAGATCACGCAGGGCGCGCGCGTCAAGCCGCTGCCGCCGCAGATCCAGGGCGGAATCACGCTCATCGACGGTCCCGGCGCCATCGCGGTGCAGATCTCCTACATGCAGATCATCATCATCGCGACGACCATCGTCCTGATGGCGGTATTCTCGCTGATCATTTCGCGCACATCGCTCGGACGGCAGCAGCGGGCCTGCGAGCAGGATCAGAAGATGGCTTCGCTGCTCGGCGTCAATGTCGACCGGACGATTTCGCTGACCTTCGTAATGGGCGCCACCCTCGCCGCCGTCGCCGGCATGATGTACCTGCTCTATTACGGCGTCATCGACTTCTACATCGGCTTCGTCGCCGGCGTGAAAGCCTTCACCGCGGCCGTTCTCGGCGGCATCGGCTCGATGCCGGGCGCCATGCTCGGCGGTTTGGCCATCGGCCTGATCGAGACATTCTGGTCGGGCTATTTCTCGGTCGAGTACAAGGACGTCGCGGCCTTTTCCATTCTCGCGATCGTCCTGATCTTCATGCCGTCCGGCCTGCTTGGCCGGCCGGAAGTCGAGAAGGTCTGAGACGATGGCCGACGATCCGACAGCCGCCACGATCACTCCGGAAGGCGCCGAACTCAAGCAGGAAGAGCGCCGCGAGGCAGCACGCGGCGAGCCCCCCTTCGTAGAGGCACCGCAAAGCGACAGCCGCCTCGTCGCCTCGCTGAAGGAGGCGGGCATCACAGCGGCGATCGTCGCCGGGCTGACGCTGGTCTTTCTCGCCTTTCGCAGCGACATCGCGACCGGCGGCCTCGACCTCTTAGCCCGGCCGATGCTGTGGCTCAGCTGGATCGCCATCGCCTTCGTCGGGCGGTTCGTGCTGTCCTACTTCCTGTTCAAGGCCGAGCGGCCGATCAGCGGCTATTTCAAACGGACCAAGGCCACCTCTTCTGCTGCCGGAGGTATCCCTCTCGGCAAGGTGTTCGGTATCCTCCTGCTGTTGGTCGCCTTCACGCTGCCCTTCCTGCTCGACACCTTCCTGCCGAGTCAGAACCGCTATCTCCTCGACCTGGCCATCCTCATCCTCACTTATGTCATGCTGGGCTGGGGCCTGAACATCGTGGTCGGTCTCGCTGGCCTGCTCGATCTCGGCTACGTCGCCTTCTATGCGGTGGGCGCTTATTCCTTCGCGCTGCTGTCGACGAATTTCGGCCTCGGCTTCTGGGTTTGCCTGCCGATGGCCGGGCTGTTCGCGGCGATGTGGGGCGTCATGCTCGGCTTCCCGGTGCTACGCCTGCGCGGTGACTATCTGGCGATCGTGACGCTCGCCTTCGGCGAGATCATCCGTATCGTGCTGCTCAATTGGTACGAGTTCACCGGCGGACCGAACGGCCTGCTAGGCATCCCGAAACCGACCCTTTTCGGTCTCGAATTTTCGCGCGGTGAGGGCTCCTTCTCGGACTTCTTCGGCCTCGAATACAGCTCGGTGCAGCGCTTCGTGTTCCTGTATTATATCATTCTCGCACTGGCTCTGATCACCAATTTGGTGACCCTCAGGCTACGCAAGCTGCCCGTCGGCCGCGCCTGGGAAGCGTTGCGCGAGGACGAGATCGCCTGTCGCTCGCTCGGCATCAATACTGTCAACGTCAAGCTGACGGCTTTTGCCACCGGCGCGATGTTCGGCGGCTTCGCCGGCTCGTTCTTCGCCGCGCGCCAGGGCTTCATTTCCCCCGAGAGTTTCACCTTCATCGAATCGGCAATCGTGCTGGCCATCGTCGTGCTGGGCGGTCTCGGCTCGCAGCTCGGCGTGGTCATCGCGTCGGTGGTGATGATCGGCGGCATCGAGCTCCTGCGAAACCTGACGGCCCTGCAGGCCGTATTCGGCAGCGATTTCGATCCCACCCAGTACCGGATGCTGATCTTCGGCTTGGCCATGGTGGGGATCATGGTGTGGAAGCCGCGCGGCCTGATTTCGTCTCGCTCGCCTTCCGTATTCTACAAACAAAAGAAGAAGATCGGCGCCGATCTTGTCGCCCAGGGCGAGGGTCACTGATGTTGAAGGAAAGCGAACGCTGGTCGGTCGACCCGGTCCTCACGGTCGAGCATCTGACGATGCGCTTCGGCGGCCTCACCGCCGTCGATGATCTGTCCTTTAACGTCGGCCGCGGCGACATCACCGCGCTGATCGGTCCGAACGGCGCCGGCAAGACCACGGTGTTCAACTGCGTCACCGGCTTCTACAAGCCGACCGAAGGGCGCATCGCGCTGCGCCGCGGCCGCGGCATCCCGGAGGCGAAGGTCCGCGAACTCACTGATAGCGGCCGGCAGTATATCGACGCCGAATCTGGCTCAATCTTTCTCCTCGAGCGCATGGCGGACTTCAAGATCACCGAGGTCGCCGGGGTCGCGCGGACGTTCCAGAACATCCGCCTGTTTGGCGGCATGACGGTGCTGGAAAACCTGCTCGTTGCCCAGCATAACAAGCTGATGGATGCCTCCAACTTCACCATCGGCGGATTGATCGGCCTGCCCGGCTACCGCCGCGCCGCGGCCGCCGCCAAGGACAAGGCCGTCGATTGGCTGCGTCATACCAACCTGCTCGATCGGGCGGACGATCCGGCGTCGGATCTTCCTTACGGTGCCCAGCGTCGGCTGGAAATCGCCCGCGCGATGTGCACTGATCCGTCGCTTCTGTGCCTCGATGAGCCGGCCGCCGGCCTTAATCCGCGCGAATCCGCCGAGCTCAACACGTTGTTGAAATATATTCGTGACGAGCACGACGTGTCGGTTCTGCTGATCGAGCACGACATGGGCGTGGTCATGGAAATTTCCGATCACATCATCGTCCTCGACTACGGCAAGAAGATTTCGGACGGTTCGGCCGACAAGGTCCGCAACGATCCGAAGGTCATCGCGGCCTATCTCGGCGTCGACGATGAAGAGGTCGACGCGATCGAGGAAGACCTTCACATCAAGAAAGGGCCCGCCAACGCCGCGCCCGCAAGCCCTCAGGGAGGCGCCACATGAGCGCCGTTGTCGAAACGCAGCCGACGGCCGAACCGTTGCTGACGATCCGTGGCCTTCAGACCTTCTACGGCAAGATCCAGGCGCTCAAGGGGGTCGATGTCGACGTTTACGAAGGCGAGATCGTTACGATGATCGGTGCCAATGGCGCCGGAAAATCGACGCTGATGATGACGATCTGCGGCAATCCGCGCGCCCGCGAGGGCCAGATCGTCTACCGCGGCGAGGACATCACCCATCTGCCGACCCATACCATCATGTCCAAGTCGATCGCCCAGTCGCCCGAGGGGCGCCGGGTGTTCGGGCGCATGACGGTGATGGAGAATCTCCAGATGGGCGCGATCCTGGAGGACGACTCCTTTTTCGACGACGATTTGCGCAAGGTCTTCGAGCTGTTTCCGCGCCTCAAAGAGCGCCGCGGCCAGCGTGGCGGCACCCTGTCCGGCGGCGAGCAGCAGATGCTGGCGATCGGACGGGCGCTGATGAGCCGGCCGAAGCTGCTGTTGCTGGACGAGCCCTCGCTCGGCCTCGCCCCTTTGATCGTCAAGCAGATCTTCGAGGTCATTCGCGAACTCAACCGCAACGAGGGCCTGACGGTCTTTCTCGTCGAGCAGAACGCCTTCCATGCCCTGCGCCTCGCCCATCGCGGCTACGTGATGGTCAACGGCACGATCACCATGACCGGCACCGGGAAGGAGCTACTCGCCCGCGAGGAGGTTCGCAGCGCCTATCTCGAGGGAGGAGCACACTGATGGCGCCCGAAATGTCCTTGCTCTGGGAAGTCGCGATCGGTGAATTCCTGTTCGTCACGGTAATTCTGGGCGGCGGCGGCGCCTGGATGATCGGGCGGTCGACAGCTCTGACCTGGAGCGGCTGGGGTCTGATGGCGTTCTATGTCCTGCTTCTGACCATCGCGGTCCGCTTTATTCATTTCAGCCTGTTTGGCGGGACCTTCTTTCTGCCGCCCGCGACCTTCGGCGTCGCGTTCTACTATGCGCTTATCGATTACATCGTGCTGTTCGCTTTCGCGGCCGCCGGGCGCAGTTTCGTGCGCACTCGGCAAATGAGCCGGCAATACGGCGTCTTGCGCCACGAAAACTGATCGGTCTGCTCCGCGATTCAGCATCTTTGAATTTTTAGGCCGGCGCTATTCCAACGCCGGCCGATCCGGTCTTTAATCCCCGCCAGGAGGGGATGCACATTGCATCTCCGTGGCCTTCTGGCCGCCTCAAAGAATAAACAGGGAAGATTCTCATGAAGAAAATACTTCTAGCGGGCGCAGCGCTCAACCTCGTCTTCGCGGGCGCGGCCTACGCCGAGATCACTATCGGCGTCGCCGGCCCCATGACCGGCCAGTATGCCAGCTTCGGCGAGCAGTTGCGCACCGGCGCCGAGCAAGCCGTCGCCGACATCAACGCCAAGGGCGGCGTCAACGGCGAAATGCTGAAACTGTCCGTCGGCGACGACGCCTGCGACCCGAAGCAGGCCGTCGCGGTCGCCAACCAGTTCGCCTCGCAGGGCGTGCCCTTCGTCGCCGGTCACTTCTGCTCGGGTTCCTCGATCCCGGCCAGCCAGGTCTATAACGACGAGCAGATCGTGCAGATCTCGCCGGCCTCGACCAATCCCGATTTCACCGACAAGCGTCCCGGTGGCGGCATCTTCCGCGTCTGCGGCCGTGACGACCAGCAAGGTGAGGTTGCCGGCAATTACATCGCCGAGACCTTCCCAGATCTCAAGGTCGCGATCATCAACGACAAGACCGCCTATGGTAAGGGCCTGGCCGACGAGACGCAGAAGACTTACGAGGCGGCCGGCAAGACCCCGGTTCTCGTGGAGTCCTACACCGCCGGCGAAAAGGACTACACCGCTCTTGTCACCAAGATGAAGGAAGCCGGCGTCGGCCTCGTCTATGTCGGCGGCTATCATACCGAAGCCGGCCTGATGGCGCGTCAGATGCGCGAGCAGGGTATGGACACCATCTTGATGTCCGGCGATGCACTGGTCAGCGACGAGTACTGGGCGATCACCGGCGATGCCGGCCAGGGCACGCTGATGACCTTCTCCCCGGACCCGCGCAAGAACGAGGCGGCCGCTCCGGTCGTCGCCGAGCTCGAGAAGCAGGGCAAGACCGCCGAGGGCTACGTGCTCTACACCTACGCGGCGATCCAGGCTTGGGCGGACGCGGTGACCAAAGCCGGCTCCACCGACTACGACCCCGTCGTCGAGGCGCTCAATGCCAACGATTTCACCACTGTGATTGGCGATCTGAAGTTCGACGACAAGGGTGACGTGACCCTGCCGGGCTACGTCCTCTATGAGTGGAAGGACGGCAAGTACGACTACGTCGAGACCGCCGATGCCGGCGGCGCGATGATGAAAGACGACAAGATGAAAGAGGGCATGGAAAGCATGTCCAAGGAAGGCGAGAAGCCTGCGGACGGCGCAGATGCCGAGAAGCCGGCCGACCCGGCAGGCGAAACCACGACCAAGTAAGACGGTCGGCGGGCTCTGCCCGCGCCATCCGACAGTGACAGAACCCCGGCGCTCGGCGCCGGGGTTCTTTTTCATCTGGCCTGTGCCGGGTTACGACCGCGACACCCGTTCCCTCGCAAACCGGTGCCGCAGGCTCACTGTCAGCCGTGTCGGAAGGTCGCCGGCCGCTTCTCGCGGAAAGCCGACATCCCCTCCTTCTGGTCGCCGCCGGCAAACAGCGCGTGAAAGATCCGGCGTTCGTGCAGAAGTCCCTCGCGCAGACCGACCTCGAAGGAACGGTTGGTCGCTTCCTTGGCGGTCATCGTCGCCGGCTTGGAGAAGTCCGCGATCGTCGTTGCCGCGCCGAGCGCCTCCTCCATCAGCTTATCCGCCGGCACCAACCGCGAAACGAGACCGATGCGCTCGGCCTCCTCGGCGCCGATCATCCGGCCGGTGAGGATCATGTCCATCGCCTTGTACTTGCCGACCGCGCGGGTCAGGCGCTGGGAGCCGCCCATGCCGGGAATGATGCCGAGCTTGATCTCCGGCTGACCGAACTTGGCGCTGTCGGCCGCGACGATGAGATCGCACATCATCGCCAGCTCGCAACCGCCACCGAGAGCGAAGCCGGCGACGGCCGCGATCATCGGCGTGCGCACCCGCTCCAGCGCCTCCCATTCGGAAAACCAGTCGGCGAGCATCATCTCCATTGCCGAGCGGTCTTCCATTTCCTTGATGTCGGCCCCGGCCGCGAAGGCCTTCTCCGAGCCGGTGATCAGGATCGCGCCAACCTCGGGATCGCGGTCGAGCGAGCCGGTTAGCTCGACCAGTTGGCGCATGACCGCGCTGTTCAGCGCGTTCAGTGCCTTGGGACGGTTGAGGGTGAGGATCGCGACGCGGCCCTCGCGGCGTTGGAGGACGATGTCGGTTTCGCTCATTGGGTTATCTCCCGCTGGATCGAGCCAGGACGAGCACCGCTCGCCCGCGTGACAGGTCTATGGGCCGGCCTCGCGATCGCGTCCGGCCGATAGTCGATTATTTGGGCTGCATCCTGATCGCGCCGTCGAGGCGGATCGTCTCGCCGTTCAGCATCGGGTTCTCAACGACGTGGATAGCGAGCTTGGCGTATTCCTCCGCCGTGCCGAGCCGCGAGGGGAACGGGATCGAGGCGGCGAGCGAGGCCTGCACATCCTCCGGCATACCGGCGAGCATCGGCGTCTCGAAGATACCGGGGGCGATGGTCATCACCCGAATGCCGGACTTGGCTAGGTCGCGCGCCATCGGCAGCGTCATCCCCGCGATACCGGCCTTGGAGGCGGCATAGGCGATCTGCCCCATCTGCCCGTCGAAGGCGGCGACCGAGGCCGTGCTGACGATGACGCCGCGCTCGCCGTCCGCGTTCAGCGGTTCGGCCTCCGACATCCTCAGCGCCACCTGGGACGAGAGGTTGAACGTACCGATGAGATTGACGGCGATCACTTTCTGGAACAGCGCCGGATCGTGCGCCTCGCCGCGCGACACCGTCTTGCGGCCGACTGCGATGCCGGCGCAATTGACCAGGATGCGCGGCGTTCCGTGCGCCTCGACGGCCTTGGCCACGGCGTCGGCCACTGCGCCCGGATCGGACACGTCGCACTTGATGAACAGGCCGCCAATCTCCTCGGAGACCGCGCGACCGCCCTCCTCGTTCACGTCGAGCACGGCGACCTTCGCGCCCATCGCCGCGAGCGCCCGCGCCGTGCCACGGCCAAGCCCCGATCCCGCACCCGACACGATCGCCGGCGTCGTCTGTCCAATGTCCAAGAATCTCTCCTCCGGTTTCGCTGGCCCGACTCGATCGTCCGTCGCCGCCGGTGCCGTCGATGATGAATTAGCACGTCACCAGAGTAGCGAAAGCCCCGGATGAAAGGCCCCGTCCTACCGGCGATATCGTATGGCCACCTTCCCTGCCTCGTCGCCCTGTCGTATGGAGCGGGCAACGCAACATCCGGCCCGGAGTTTGGCATGAGCCGCACCGTCTACGTCAATGGCGACTACCTCCCGGAACAAGAGGCAAAAATCTCGGTTTTCGACCGTGGCTTCCTGTTCGCCGACGCGGTCTATGAGGTGACCAGCGTCCTGTCGGGAAAGCTCGTCGACTTCGCCGCCCACATGAAACGCCTCGAGCGTTCGCTGTCGGAGCTCAAGATGGCGACCCCGGCCAGCGACGCGGAACTCCTGGCGATCCACCGGGAGCTGGTGAAACGCAACGGCATCGACGAAGGCATGGTCTACATGCAGGTGACGCGCGGGGCGGCCGACCGCGACTTCCTGTTTCCGCCGGAAGATACCAAGCCGTCGCTGGTCCTGTTCACCCAGGCGATGGGGCTGCGCGACAAGCCCGCCGCGCGCACCGGCATCAAGATCGCGTCGGTGCCGGATCTGCGCTGGGCTCGCCGCGACATCAAGACCGTGCAGCTGCTCTATCCCTCGATCGCCAAGACGGAAGCCAAAGCGAAAGGCGCTGACGACGCCTGGTTGGTCGAGGACGGTATGGTCACTGAAGGCACCTCCAACAATGCCTACATCCTCACGGAAGACGGCGCCCTGGTCACGCGCGCGCTGTCACATGCGATTCTGCACGGCATTACCCGCGCCGCCGTGTTGCGAATGGCGGAGGAGGACGGCCTGCGGATCGAGGAGCGCAGCTTCACGCTGGAAGAGGCCAAGCGCGCCAAGGAAGCCTTTATCACCTCCGCCTCCGCCTTCGTTCTGCCGGTGGTGGAGATCGATGGCGTCGCCCTTGGCGACGGCATGCCCGGGCCGGTGGCGCGGCGGCTACGCGAAATCTACCTGGCCGAGGCGGACCGCACGGCGATCTGAGGATAGTCCGAGGACAGGCGATCAAGGGCATCCAAGCTTAATAGCCTCGGTCAAGCTTTTCAATTTTATGCCCTTGCGGAATTTTTTGCTTATTTAGGGTTGTCATTCTGGTATTTTTGCGAATAATGCTAAATTATATCGAAATTCCCTGGATTTTCAAGTACAGGAGAATATTATGGCCGATCATAAAAAGGAAACCGAGAGAACCTTTCATTATCTGACGTGCGCTGCATTTCAGGCCTTTCAATTTAAGATGTCAGCCAACGCAAAGGAATTTGAGACGGATCTAGCGGTCATAGCCATGAGTTCGCGACGGACGGTCGCGCAGGCGATGCGCGCCGTGGAAAAATCGCCCTTCAAGACCGTTTTTGTGGTCGACCCCGAGAGTGGAAAGGTCGGCTTCGCACTGTCGCAGAACCAGGAATATGTGGCGGAAGCCAAGAAGAAGGGCGGAGGCGGAGGTCGGCCGAAGCTGCCTCCCAGTCCAGCGGAGGAATGCTGCGCGATCTGCATGGCTATGGGTGCTGACGGCTGCCTCGTTCTTGAGAACATGAACTGCTATTGCCTGACAGAGGGCTCGAGTGGCTCAGGGAACATCAATATCAACGAGCCTCTGGACCAACTCTGGCCTTGACTTGGATCATTCGCTAAGGCGCTTCTCGTCATCCCCGGCGCGTTCTGGCCGGCAAGGCTTGATCCTGTCTGGTGCAAGCGGCCTTGCGGCACAGCGAGTCGAATCCATCCGATGGTCAGCGCGGGTGCTCCACTTTCGTTTCTTGCGTTTTAGTTTCGTTTTTCCCATGATCCCTTCCGTCTTGGGAGGGATCCACCATGTTATCCGATCGCCAAATGCAGATTCTCGAGGGCGCCAAGCGCTCGGGCAGGGTCACCGTCGACGAACTGGCGGGGCACTACGACGTTTCCGTGCAGACCATCCGCAAGGATCTGAACGAGCTTTGCGAGCAGCGGCTATTGTCCCGCGTGCATGGCGGCGCCGTTCTCTCCTCCGGCGTGGAGAATGTCGGCTATGACGCTCGGCGGACGATCGCGGCCGAGGAAAAGGCGGCGATCGGCAAGGCCGTCGCCGATCTCATTCCCGACCGGGCCTCGCTGTTCATCAATATCGGCACCACCACCGAAGCGGTCGCGCACGCCCTCCTTCGCCACGCCGGACTGATGGTGATCACCAACAACATCAACGTTGCCACGGCCATGCGGCCCTATCCGGAGATGGAGGTCGTGATCGCCGGCGGCGTCGTGCGCCGCTCCGACGGCGGTATCGTCGGCGAGGCAGCGGTCGATTTCATCCGCCAGTTCCGGGTCGACTTCGCCGTGATCGGCGTCTCGGCGATCGATGCCGACGGGTCGCTTCTCGACTTCGACTACCGCGAAGTACGCGTCGCCCAGGCGATCATCTCCAACGCCCGTCATGTGATTCTGGCGTCGGATTCGTCGAAGTTCGAGCGCAGCGCGCCGGTGCGCATCGGCCACCTCGACCAGATGGACACCTTCGTCACCGACATCGCCCCCGCCTCCATCCACCGCATCTGCCGCGACAACGATGTGCGCTTGATCGAAACCGCCCCACACGTCGGCGATCGAAACAGGCCTTCCCTTAGTTAATTTTCGTTTGACCTTCGATTTGGTTTCGTAATAACCTTCTCGTTGCTCGCAATCGCAACTTGAATGTTGCAACGCGAAGCCTGGGGAGGCTCTTCTGGACTACGACGTGTTCATCATCGGTGGCGGCATCAACGGCTGCGGCATCGCCCGCGACGCGGCGGGGCGCGGCTATCGGGTCGGCCTGGCCGAGATGAACGATTTGGCTTCCGGCACCTCCTCCTGGTCGACCAAGTTGGTCCATGGCGGTTTGCGTTATCTCGAACACTACGAATTCAGCCTTGTGCGCCATGCGCTGATGGAGCGCGAGGTGCTGTGGGGCATCGCACCGCACATCATCCGGCCGCTGCGTTTCATCCTGCCGCACCATTCCGGACTTCGGCCGGCATGGCTGCTGAGGCTCGGACTGTTCCTCTACGACCATCTCGGCGGCCGCAAGAAGCTGAGGGCGACGACGACGGTCGATCTCGACGGACCTATGGGCGCGCCGCTGAAGGACGAATTCCACAAGGGTTTTGAATATTCCGACGCCCGGGTGGACGATGCCCGCCTGGTCGTCCTCAACGCCCGCGACGCGGCGGCGCGCGGCGCCGACATCATGGTCCGCACCAAGGTGATCGAGGCCCGTCGCGAGGCCGGCCTTTGGCAGATCACCTTGGCCGACCAGGACGATGACCGGACCTACACGGTCTCCGCCCGCTTCCTCGTCAATGTCGGCGGCCCCTGGGTCGACGCGATCATCCAGACCGCGATGGGCCAGAACGAGGCCCACAACATCCGCCTTGTCCAGGGCTCCCACATCGTCACCCGCAAGCTCTACGACCATGACCGCGCCTATATCTTCCAGAACGCCGACGGGCGGATTATCTTCACGATCCCCTATGAGGAAGACTTCACCCTCGTCGGCACGACCGACCAGGATTTCGATGGCGATCCGGCCGACGCGGCGATCACCGGGGCGGAGACCCAGTATCTCCTCTCAGCGGCCAGCGAATATTTCAAACGACCGGTGGCCCCCGACGACATCGTCTGGTCCTATTCCGGTGTGCGCCCCCTTTTCGACGACGGCGCGTCCAAGGCGCAGGAGGCCACGCGCGACTACGTCCTGAAGGTCGAGGGCGACAAGGACGAACCGGCGGTTCTCAACGGTTTCGGCGGCAAGATCACCACCTATCGGGTGCTCTCCGAAGAGGTTCTGGAGAAGATCGAACGCCGCCTCGGCGCCAGGGGATCGCGCTGGACCGGCGACAAGCCGCTGCCCGGCGGCGACTTTCCGGTCGATGGCTTGGCCGCGCTGGAAGAGGAATTGCAACGCTCCGTTCCGGAACTCGATGCACGCACCGTTCGGCGTCTGGCGCGCGGCTACGGCACCGACATCCGCAAGTTCATTCGGCCCGGCGCGCTGGGGCTGGATTTCGGTCACGGGCTCTATGAGGCCGAAGTCGATTGGCTCGTCCTGAACGAGTGGGCGAGGACGGCGGAGGACATTCTCTGGCGCCGAACCAAGCTCGGGCTTCGGTTTGACGGGGACCAGCAATCAAGGCTTGCCGAACACATGAAGAATCGAAAAGCTGACTGGCGCAAAGCGGCCGAATAGCAGCCGCCTGGGAGGGCAATTTGCTCGAATTGCAGAACGTCAGCCGCAGCGTCGGCGGCGAAAAACACATTATCGACGTGTCGCTGACTCTCGAGCGTGGCTCGCTCAACGTGCTGCTCGGTCCGACGCTGGCCGGCAAGACCAGCCTGATGCGGCTGATGGCGGGCCTCGACGTCCCCACCTCTGGCCGCATCCTCATGGACGGGAAGGACGTGACCAGCGTTCCCGTGCGCAAGCGCAACGTCGCCATGGTCTACCAGCAGTTCATCAACTACCCCTCCTTCACCGTTTACGAGAACATCGCTTCGCCGATGCGGATCGCCGGTCATTCCAAGGCCGAGATCGAGGCGGCGGTGCACAAGGCGGCCGAGTTGATGAAGCTGACGCCGTTTCTCGACCGCACGCCGCTCAATCTCTCCGGCGGTCAACAGCAGCGCACGGCGCTGGCCCGCGCGCTGGTCAAGAACGCCGAACTGGTTCTGCTCGACGAACCGCTCGCCAATCTCGACTACAAGCTGCGCGAGGAATTGCGCGAGGAACTGCCGCGAATTTTCGCCGAAACGGGCGCGATCTTCGTCTACGCGACGACCGAGCCGCATGAGGCGCTGCTCTTGGGCGGGCGCACCGCGACGATGGCGAAAGGCCGCGTCACCCAGTTCGGCGAGACCACCGAGATCTACCGCCAGCCGCACGACCTGCTGACGGCGCGAACCTTCTCCGATCCGCCGCTCAACGTCATGGATTTCGTCAAGACCGGAACACACTTCGCCTCGCCGAACGGCGTCGTCTTCGATGCCGGACCCGCTTTTTCCGATCTTCCGGACGGTGCCTATCGCGGCGGCATCCGGCCGCATCATCTGGCGTTCGAGACCGGCGACGGCGGCTTTGAGGCGCAAGTCGTCCTGACCGAGGTCACCGGTTCGGAAACCTTCGTCCACGCCGATGTCGGCAACGACAGCATCATTGCCCTCGTCCACGGAGTCCGCCGCATCGAACCCGGCGATCCTATTCGCCTGTCCTTCGATCCGGCGAAAATCCTGATCTTCGACGAACACGGCAACGCCACGTCCGCGTCCGCGCGACAAGCGGCTTGAGGAGACGTTCATGGCTCGCATCCGTCTCGATCATATCCGCCACGCCTATTCGCGAGCGCTGGGCGACGCCGGCATCTACGCGCTCCGCGAGGTCGACCACGCCTTCGAGGATGGCGGCGCCTATGCCCTGCTGGGTCCGTCCGGCTGCGGCAAGACCACGCTGCTCAACATCATTTCCGGACTGCTGACGCCCTCCGAGGGGCACGTCTATTTCGACGACCGCGACGTCACCGAACTGACGCCCGAGGCGCGCAATATCGCCCAGGTGTTCCAGTTTCCGGTCATCTACGACACTATGACCGTGCGCCAGAACCTCGCCTTCCCCTTGAAGAACCGAAAGGTGCCGGCCGCCGAGATCAAGACCCGCGTAGAGGACATGATCCGCCGCATCGGTCTGGAAGCAAAGGCCGACCGCAAGGCCCGCGGCCTGACTGCCGACGAAAAACAGAAGATCTCGCTCGGGCGCGGCCTGGTGCGCTCCGACGTCAACGCGATCCTGTTCGACGAGCCGCTGACCGTCATCGATCCGCATATGAAGTGGCAGTTGCGCTCGGAGCTGAAGCAACTGCACCGGGAGTTCCAGATGACCATGGTCTACGTCACCCATGATCAGACCGAGGCGCTGACCTTCGCCGACAAGGTCGTCGTCATGTATGACGGCGAGGTCGTCCAGATTGGCACGCCGGAAGAGCTGTTCGAGCGGCCGAAACACACCTTCGTCGGCTATTTCATCGGCTCGCCCGGCATGAACGTCCTGCCCTGCCGGATGGAGGGCGGCGAGGCCGTCATCTCCGACATACGCATCGCCCTTCCCGGCAACCCGATCGGGTTCCGTTCAGGCCAGAAGACCGAACTCGGAATCAGGCCGGAATTCGTCGAGATCGTCGGCAGAAACGACGGCATCCCCGTCACGGTCGAGAAGGTCGAGGATGTCGGCTCGGAGCGCATCGTGCGCGCGACGCTGGCGGGCACGCGGCTGAGCGCCATCGTGCCGGAAGGCGCGAGCATTCCGGCGGACCCGGCCGTCCGCTTCGCGCCGGACGCGCTCAACCTTTACGCCGATTCCTGGCTGGTCGAGCGGGCATAGGGAGACAGATCATGGAAAAGACCTGGAACAACAAAGCCTGGTTCATGGTCCTGCCGGTGCTGCTGCTTGTCGCCTTCTCGGCGGTGGTCCCGCTGATGACGGTGGTCAATTATTCGGTGCAGGACACCTTCGGCAACAACCAGTTCTTCTGGGCCGGCACATCCTGGTTCCAGGACATCCTGACCTCGGCAAGATTCCACGACGCGCTGATCCGCAATCTGATGTTCTCGGGAATCATCCTGGCGATCGAGATTCCCCTCGGCATTCTGGTGGCGCTGTCGATGCCGAAGAAAGGCTTTTGGGTCTCCGTCTGCCTCGTCTTGATGGCGCTGCCGCTGCTGATCCCCTGGAACGTCGTCGGCACCATCTGGCAGGTCTTCGGCCGCACCGACATCGGGTTGCTCGGCTATTCGGTCGCGGCGCTCGGCATCGACTACAATTACGTCCGCGATCCGTTCGACGCCTGGGTCACCGTCATCGTCATGGATGTCTGGCACTGGACCAGCCTCGTGGTGCTGTTGTGCTACGCCGGCCTCGTCTCGATCCCAGACGCCTATTATCAAGCCGCCAAGATCGACGGCGCGTCGCGCTGGGCCGTCTTCCGCTTCATCCAGCTGCCGAAGATGGGCCGGGTGCTTTTGATCGCCGTACTCTTACGCTTCATGGATAGCTTCATGATTTACACCGAGCCCTTCGTCGTCACCGGCGGGGGTCCGGGCAACTCGACCACCTTCCTGTCGATCGACCTCGTCAAGCTCGCGATCGGCCAGTTCAACCTCGGCGAGGCGGCCGCCATGTCGCTCGTCTACTTCTTGATCATCCTCGCGCTCTCCTGGGTCTTCTACACCGTGATGACCAACGCCGGAGCCGACAAGCCGCTGACGGGAGTTTCGGAATGAGCGATCAAACCACCACCGCCGGCCACGAGACCCACCGCGGCCTGCCGGCAGCGAGCCATTCGGAAACCGCGCTCAGGACGCGTGAGCGGGCACGAACACGCCACTTCCGCTGGAAGGCATTGATCCCGATCGTCTACATCCTGTTCTTGATGCTGCCGATCTACTGGCTCATCAATATGAGCTTCAAGACCAACCAGGAAATCCTGTCGAGCGTCACGCTCTTCCCGGCCAATCCGACGCTCGCCAATTACGCGGTGATCTTCACCGACCCATCCTGGTATTCGGGCTACATCAACTCGATCATCTACGTGGCCATGAACACGGTGATCTCGGTGGCGGTGGCCTTGCCGGCCGCCTACGCCTTTTCGCGCTACCGCTTCCTTGGCGACAAGCACCTGTTCTTCTGGCTGCTGACCAACCGGATGGCGCCGCCGGCGGTGTTCGCCCTGCCCTTCTTCCAGCTCTATTCGGCCTTCGGACTGATCGACACGCATATCGCGGTGGCGCTCGCCCACACACTCTTCAACGTGCCGCTCGCCGTCTGGATTCTGGAAGGCTTCATGTCGGGAATTCCGAAAGAGATCGACGAGACCGCCTATATCGACGGCTATTCGTTCCCGCGCTTCTTCTTCAAGATCTTCACGCCCCTGATCGCCAGCGGCATCGGCGTCGCCGCCTTCTTCTGCTTCATGTTCTCATGGGTGGAGCTGTTGATCGCGCGGACGCTGACGGTGACCGACGCCAAGCCGATCTCGGCAATCATGACCCGCACGGTCTCGGCGTCGGGCATGGATTGGGGCGTTCTGGCCGCAGCCGGCGCGCTGACCATCATTCCCGGCGCGATCGTCATCTGGTTCGTGCGTAACTACATCGCCAAGGGCTTCGCCCTGGGGAGGGTTTGATGGATTTCTCATGGATGGCCTGGACCTGGCCGACCGCGATTTTCTTCCTAGTGATCTTCGCCATGATCGCCGGCATGGGCGTCTGGGAATACGCCTCCCCCGGCGGCAGTCCCCGCGTCGGCATCCTGCGCTTCGAGACGACCCGCGGCGACCGCCTGTTCGTCTCGCTGCTCGGCTCGGCCTTTATCTGCCTTGCCTGGCTCTGGGGCGTCGACCTGTCTCTCTGGTACGCGCTGATCGTATGCGCGGTCTTCTTCATTCTCGTCTTTCGCCTCGTCTAGCGAGGCGGATTCCGGCCACTCCGCGTCCCACCGGTCGTCGCGGATCCGCCACACCAAAAGACCGGCACTCGTTTTGGGAGGTATAAGACTATGAAACGCCATCTGATGGGCTCGGCAGCGATGCTGGCCATCGCGCTCGCATCCGCGCCGGCTTTCGCCGACATGGAAGCGGCCAAAAAATTCCTCGATGCCGAAATCAAGGAGGTGTCGACCCTCGACCGCGCCGATCAGGAAGCGGAAATGCAGTGGTTCGTCGACGCAGCCAAGCCGCTGTCGGGCATGGACATCAAGGTCGCCTCGGAAACGCTGACCACGCATGAATACGAATCCAAAGTGCTGGCGCCCGCCTTCGAGGCGATCACCGGCATCAAGGTCACCCACGACCTGATCGGCGAGGGCGACGTCGTCGAAAAGCTGCAGACGCAGATGCAGTCGGGTGAGAATATCTACGACGCCTACATCAACGATTCCGACCTGATCGGGACCCACTGGCGCTACCAGCAGGCCCGCAGCCTGACCGACTGGATGGCCGGCGAAGGCAAGGATGTCACCAATCCGGGCCTCGACCTGGAAGATTTCATCGGCACCTCCTTCACCACCGCGCCAGACGGCAAGCTCTACCAGCTTCCCGACCAGCAATTCGCGAACCTCTACTGGTTCCGCTACGACTGGTTCAACGACGAGAAAAACAAGGCCGACTTCAAGGAGAAGTACGGCTACGATCTCGGCGTTCCGGTCAACTGGTCGGCCTATGAGGACATCGCCGAGTTCTTTACCGGCCGCGACGTCGACGGCAAGAAAGTCTATGGCCACATGGACTATGGAAAGAAGGATCCCTCGCTCGGCTGGCGCTTCACCGACGCCTGGCTGTCGATGGCCGGCAATGGCGACAAGGGCATTCCGAACGGCAAGCCCGTCGACGAATGGGGCATCCGCGTCAATGACAAAGACCAACCGACCGGCTCCTGCGTCGCCCGGGGCGGCGACACCAACGGCCCGGCGTCTGTCTACGCCATCCAGAAATATCTCGACTGGTTGAAGGCCTATGCGCCGCCGGCCGCCCAGGGCATGACATTCTCCGAATCCGGTCCGGTGCCGGCGCAGGGCGAGATCGCCCAGCAGATCTTCTGGTACACCGCTTTTACCGCCGACATGGTGAAGGACGGCCTGTCGGTCGTGAACGAGGACGGCACGCCGAAATGGCGCATGGCCCCCTCGCCACACGGCGTCTACTGGAAGGAGGGCATGAAGCTCGGCTACCAGGACGTCGGTTCCTGGACGCTGATGAAGTCGACCCCGGTCGATCGCGCCAAGGCCGCCTGGCTCTACGCGCAGTTCGTCACCTCGAAGACCGTCGACGTGAAGAAGAGCCATGTGGGCCTGACCTTCACCCGCGAATCGACGATCCGCGACGCCAGCTTCACCGAGCGGGCACCGAAGCTCGGTGGTCTCATCGAGTTCTACCGCTCGCCGGCGCGCGTGCAGTGGTCGCCGACGGGCACCAACGTGCCGGACTACCCGAAGCTGGCGCAACTCTGGTGGCAGGCGATCGGCGATGCAGCCTCCGGCGCCAAGACGGCGCAGGGAGCCATGGATTCGCTCTGCGCCGAGCAGGAGCAGATCCTGGAGCGTCTCGAGCGCGCCGGGATCCAGGGCGACATCGGCCCGAAGCTCAACGAGGAGCAGGATCTGGCCTATTGGGTCGAGGAGGCCAAGAAGAACGGCACGCTCGCCCCTCAGCCCAAGATCGAGAACGAAAAAGAACAGCCGATGACCGTCAACTACGACGAGCTGGTCAAGAGCTGGGCTGACGCCAACGCGGCCAGTGGCGACGCCGCCATGGAAAAGCCGGCCGCCAAATAATCGGCCGGTCCGCAACGACAAGGAAAGCCGGGCTCGCCCCGGCTTTCTGCTATTCGCGTACAACCTTGCGCCTCAGGGAGAAACGCCCATGTCCGGATACGCCCTCGCCATCGACCAGGGCACGACATCGTCACGCGCCATTGTCTTCGACGACGGCTTTCGCATCGTCGGCGTGGGGCAACAGGAGTTTCCGCAGCATTTTCCGCGCTCGGGCTGGGTCGAGCATGATCCCGAAGACATCTGGCGCTCGGTCGTCGCCACGGTCCGCATCGCCCTCGCCGACGCGTCGCTGTCGGCCTCCGACATCGCCGCAATCGGCATCACCAATCAGCGCGAGACCGCGCTGATCTGGGACCGCGACACCGGCAAGCCGATCCACAACGCCATCGTCTGGCAGGATCGCCGCACCGCCGACATCTGCCGCAAGCTCGTCGATGATGGCGCCGAGCCGGAGATCACGGCAAAGACCGGTCTGATCGTTGACCCCTATTTCTCCGGCACCAAGATCGCCTGGATGCTCGACCATGTGGAGGGCGCACGCGCCAAGGCCGAGGCCGGCAAGCTCGCCTTCGGCACGGTCGACACCTTCCTGCTCTGGCGCCTCACTGGCGGCAAGGTCCACGCGACCGACACCACCAATGCCTGCCGCACCATGCTGTTCGACATCGAGGCGAACGCCTGGGACGACGACCTCCTCAGGCTGCTGAACGTCCCCCGCGCGCTCTTGCCGGAGGTGAAGGACTGCGACGCCGAATTCGGCGTGACCGAGACGTCGTTGTTCGGCGCTGCGATCCCGGTCTGCGGGATCGCCGGCGACCAGCACGCGGCGACGCTCGGCCAGGCCTGTTTCGCGCCGGGGATGCTGAAATCCACTTACGGCACCGGCTGCTTCGCGGTGCTCAACACCGGCGATACCCGCGTGCCATCCTCCAACCGGCTTTTGACCACGATCGCCTATCGCCTGTCCGGCAAGACCGCATTCGCCCTCGAAGGCTCGATCTTCATCGCCGGGGCTGCCGTGCAATGGCTCCGCGACGGGCTCGGCGTCGTCGAGCGCGCCGATCGCACCGGCCCGATGGCGGCCGAGGCCGACGACGCCCAGGACGTCTACATGGTGCCGGCCTTCACCGGGCTCGGCGCGCCCTGGTGGGACGCGGAGGCGCGCGGCGCGATCTACGGCCTGACCCGCAACACCGGTCCGAACGAGATCGCCCGCGCGGCGCTCGAGGCCGTCTGCTTCCAGACCGCCGACCTTCTCTCGGCCATGAAGAAAGACTGGACCGGCGCGAGCGACACGATCCTGCGCGTCGACGGCGGCATGGTCGCATCGGACTGGACGATGCAGCGCCTCGCCGACCTTCTCGATGCGCCGGTCGACCGTCCGGTCGTGCTGGAAACGACAGCGCTCGGCGCTGCCTGGGTGGCTGGACAGAAGGCAGGCGTTTGGCCGGACATGGCCGGCTTTTCCGAGCGCTGGCGGTTGGAGCGCCGCTTCGAGCCGCAAATGGACGCGGCCACGCGCGGGCGCAAGCTCGCCGGCTGGGCCGACGCGGTGCGCCGGACATTGACGTGACCGCGCATCGCGGCGGAAACGCAACGCATCTTCCGCAGCTCCAATTGACCTTTACCGCCCGATCGGGTCAGAGAAAGCAGCGTTCGCCGCCACACGGCGCGCTCTCGCCGGCCCTCCACCCCGCAGCAAAGGCATCCTCCGATGGCTACCAAAGACGTTGTCTACATCGCCCTCTTCGCCGCTCTGATGGCCGTCCTTGCGGTATTCCCGCCGCTGACGATCCCGGCCCTCGGGGTGCCGATCACCGCGCAGTCGATGGGCGTCATGCTGGCCGGCGGCATCCTCGGCGCCAAGCGCGGCGCACTGTCTATGGTCCTCTTCCTTGTGCTGGTGGCCATCGGCCTGCCGCTCCTGTCGGGCGGGCGCGGCGGCATCGGCGTCTTCGCGGGCCCGACCGCCGGCTTCCTGTTCGGCTGGATCGTCGCCGCCTATGTCATCGGCTGGCTGACCGAGCGTTTCTGGACCAGCCTCGGCTTTGTCGGCGCCTTCCTGATCTCGGTCTTCGGCGGCATCGTCGTTCTCTACGCGATCGGCATCCCGGTGGTTGCCGCCATCGCCGACATTCCGCTCTGGACGGCCCTCACCGGCTCGGCTGCCTTCATCCCGGGTGATTTGATCAAGGCCGGCATCGCCGCGGCGGTGATCACGACCGTCAAGCGGTCCTACCCGCTGATCCCCTCGCGAGTGCGCGCGGGCCGGGCCTGACGGCAGACCCGCGGTCGATGATCGAGCTCGCCGGAGTTTCGCTCGAGCGCGCTGGGCGCCGGATCCTCGTCGATCTGGACCTTCGGCTCGCGGAACGGCGGATCGCGATCATCGGCGCCAACGGCTCCGGCAAGAGCACCTTCGCCCGGCTGCTCAACGGGCTGATCCTGCCGACCACCGGGCAGGTCGCCGTCGGCGGGCTCGACACCCGGACGAAGGGCCGCGAGGTGCGCCGCCAGGTGGGCTTCGTCTTTCAGAACCCGGACAATCAGATCGTCTATCCGACCGTCGGTGAGGATCTCGCTTTCGGGCTCAAGGGTCGCGGCGTCGCGGCCGCCGCCATTCCCGGCAAGGTGGAACGAACGCTCGACCGCTTCGGCCTGGACGGTTTCGGCGATCGGCTCGTCCACGAGCTCAGTGGCGGCGAACGCCAGATGGTGGCGCTGGCCGGCGTCATGATCCTCGAACCCGCCTGGCTCGTCCTCGACGAACCGACGACGCTCCTCGACCGGCGCAACACCCGTCGCGTCATGGAAGCGGTAGCAGCACTGGATCAGCACGTCCTCCTCGTCACTCATGATCTCGATCTCCTCGCCGGTTTCGACCGGGTTCTGGTCTTCGACGAAGGGAAACTCATCACCGACGCCGCGCCAAAGGAAGCGATCTCGGCCTATCTGGGGATCGTCGGGTGATCGCCGGCCTCTACCGGCCGGGTTCGAGCCCCGTCCACTGCGTCAGCGCGTCGGTAAAGCTCATCGCCCTCCTCGTGCTTGGAACCGTCCTCTTCGCCTTCGACGAAGCGTGGCTCGCGGCAACCGCGCTCGTCATGGTCCTTGCCGGCTACGCGCTGGCACGCATTCCAGCCCAGGTCGCCTTCGCCCAGATCCGCCCGGTTCTCTGGGTCCTCGCCGTTCTGTTCGCGGCACAGCTGTGGCTGGCCGATCTTTCCGCGGCGCTGCTTCTCGTCCTGCGCTTCGCCGCCCTGATCCTCGCCGCCTCCCTGGTCACCCTGACCACACGCACGACCGACCTCGTCGCCGTCATCGAACGGGCGCTCAGCCCCCTCGCCCGCCTCGGGTTCGATGTCGGCAAGGTGAGCCTGGCGATATCCCTGGCGATCCGCTTCATCCCGGCGGTCGGCGCGATCGTCGAGGAAGTCCGCGAGGCCCAGCGCGCGCGCGGACAGGACCGCTCGATCGTCGCGCTCGCGGTTCCGGTGATCGTGAGGCTCCTGAAGATGGCCGACGAGATCGCCGAGGCGATCGACGCGCGGTCCTGACACGCCGCCTCCGTCGCGATGGGGACATTTTCCCGATCCTTGGCGTCGACGCGTGGCAACGGCAGCGCGTGCTATGTTCTCGGATCGGGGCACTGTTAAAAAGATGATTGGGAGGATCGCCACAATGGCTTGGCTTCGCTCGGCGCTAGGCGCCGCCTTGTTGCTCGCGGTTTTCTTGACCGGCGCGATGGCGCAGGAAAAAATCCGCGTCGGCGTGCTCAAATACGGCACCGTCAACTGGGCGCTCGACGCTATGACCCGCAATGGGCTCGACGAGAAGAATGGCGTCGATGTTGAGATCGTCCCCTTCGCCGGCGAGGATGCCTCCACCGTTGCGATCCAGGCCGGCGACGTCGATATCATCGTTTCCGACTGGCTGTGGGTCTCGCGCCAGCGGTCGGCCGGGGCCGACTTGACCTTCGCACCCTATTCGACATCGGTCGGCTCGATGATGGTCGCCGGCGACAGTGAAATGAAGGCTCTCGGTGACCTGAAAGGCAAGACCATCGGCGTCGCCGGCGGGCCGCTCGACAAGAACTGGTTGCTGATCCAGGCACTTGCCAAAAAGAAATACGGGATCGACCTGGCGAGCGAAAACGATGTGGTTTTTGGCGCGCCGCCGCTGCTGATGGCCAAGGCCCAGTCCAGTGAACTCGACGCTGTCCTGAATTTCTGGCACTACGCCGCGCGCCTCGAGGCGGAAGGATTTCGCACGCTGATTTCGGGAACCGACGCAGCCATCCAGATGGGAACCTCGGGTCCGGTCGCGGCGCTTGGCTGGGTATTCCGCGACAGCTTCGCCGAGAAGAACCCCAAGGCGATCGAGGGCTTTCTTGCCGCCGACAAGGCGACGAAAGCGCTGCTCGCATCATCCGACGAGGAGTGGCGGACACTGGCCCCCCTGACCAAGGCCGAGGACGACAAGACGCTGCAAACCCTGCGAGATCGCTACCGGGAGGGCATTCCGTCTCGCAGCGCCGCAAAGGAGCAAGCCGATACCAAGATGCTCTACGAATTGCTCGCCGAGATTGGCGGAGAAAAGCTCGTCGGGCCGTCCACTGAGCTGTTCGAGGGCACATACTGGCCCGACCTCGCCGATGGCGGCTGATAGTCCCCCCATAGCAGGTGGGCGCCGCTGCGTCGCTCGCGCTGGCCCGGCCCTGATGACGCTTTTGTCGCTGGCAGGCCTGCTCGCCCTTTGGTGGGTCGGGGCGACCTTCGCCGACAGCCGCGCCCTGCCGGCGCCGCCCGCCGTGCTCGACGCCTTCTGGCGCGACGCAAGGACCGGCGAGCTGTTCTTTCACCTCGCCATGACGTTGTTTCGCGTCGCCGTCTCCTTCGTGCTTGCCATGGCGATCGGCGCGGCGATCGGCATCGCGCTGGGACTCAACCGCGACGCCAACCGGTTCTTCGATCCTTGGGTGATCCTCTTCCTTAACCTCCCAGCGCTTGTCGTCATCGTCCTCGCCTATATCTGGTTCGGCCTCAATGAGGCCGCCGCCATCGGCGCCATCGCGGTCAACAAGATCCCCAATGTCGTCGTGACGATGCGCGAGGGTGCCCGCGCCCTCGACCGGAACCTGAGCGAGATGGCGTCCGTCTACCGCTTCGGCCGGGCAAAGACGATGCGCCACGTGGTGATCCCGCAATTGCAGCCCTATTTCGCCGCCGCGTCCCGCTCCGGCATCGCGCTGATCTGGAAGATCGCGCTGGTGGTCGAACTCCTCGGCCGCTCGAACGGCGTCGGCTTCCAGATCTATCTCTATTTCCAACTGTTCGACGTGGCCGCCATTCTCGCCTACACGCTGGCCTTCGTCGCCATCATGCTCCTGATCGAGTTCCTGCTTGTCCAACCGCTCGAAGCCTATTCCACCCGCTGGCGCATCCGGCCCGCTTGACGTCCTCGTCCGCGACAAGACCTTCCACGCGGTCGACGGCGCAGAAGTGCGGGCAATCGCCGAGATCGCCTTCCAGGCGCCGCCCGGCAGCTTCACCACGCTGATCGGCCCATCCGGCTGCGGCAAGACGACGACGCTCCGGATCATCCTCGGCTTGGACACCGACTTTTCCGGTCACGTCCGGTTGCCGGACGAGACCGGGCGCGTCGCCGCCGTCTTCCAGGAGCCGCGCCTCCTGCCCTGGCGGACGGTCGAAGACAACGTCCGGCTGGCGCTGCCCGAGGCGAAGGCCGACGCCGACTTGGGCGATCTCTTCGCCATCCTCGGCTTGGATGAGATGCGCTCGCGCTATCCGGGGGAATTGTCGCTGGGCCTCGCGCGCCGGGTCGCGCTCGCCCGTGCCTTCGCTATCGAGCCGGCGCTGCTGCTGCTCGACGAACCCTTCGTCTCGCTCGACGAAATGACCGCGAACCGTCTGCGGGAGCTCCTGATGACGGTCTGGTCGGCCCGGCCGACGACGGCGCTGATGGTCACCCACAATCTGAGGGAAGCGCTGCAACTGTCAGATCGCATCGTCTTTCTGACGGCGCGGCCGGCGACCGGGCGCGGCGTCTACGAGATCGACACGCCCCGCGCCGAGCGGGATGCGGTGTGGGCGGAACACACGCTGCAGGCGGTGGACGCAGCATTTCCGGGGGTTCTGTGAAGATGGCCGACGGGCTGAATTTCACGGTGATCCGCTGCGGAAATCATCGGGAAGGCTTGCCCCTTCCCGCTTGACCTCCCCTCCCGCTCATCCGACTCTCGCGACCATGAGCACGATTCGATCCGTCTGCGTCTATTGCGGCTCCTCGGCGGGCCGTGATCCGCTTTACATCGATAGCGGACGAAAGCTCGGCGAGGCGCTCGGCAACGCCGGCATGCGGCTCGTCTATGGTGGCGGCACGCGCGGCATCATGGGCGCCGTTTCCGAGGGCGTCATCGCGGCGGGCGGCGGCGTCACCGGCATCATCCCGCGCTTCCTCATCGATATGGAGGCAACCGAGCGCGAACTGAAGCGGCTGGACGAGTTGATCGTTACCGAGGACATGCACGAGCGCAAGCATTTGATGTTTCAGCGCTCGGACGCCTTCGTCGCTCTGCCCGGCGGCATCGGTACGCTGGAGGAACTGGTCGAGATCCTGACCTGGAGCCAGCTCGGCCGGCACGAAAAACCCATCGTCATCGCCAATATCGGCGGCTTCTGGGACCCGCTCTCGCGGCTGCTCGACCATATGGGCGACGAAGGCTTTCTCCATCGCGCCCATCAGGTCCGGCCGATCGTCATCGACGATGTCGCTGACATTGTTCCGCACCTTCTTGGCGCGGCACCGGTGGACGACGGCGAAGGCCGGCCGGAGATCATCGAGCGGCTTTGAGCCTCAGCGTCCCGCGCCACGGTTGCGCAATCACGCTTTCGTCCTAGATGCCGGGGACGCGGCCATGCCGCTCTCCCCTCGCGTGACAAGGACCCACCCGCCCATGGCCGAGAAGCGCTCGACCCCGAAACTTGAAATCCGCACGGCCGAAAAGAGCGACGTCGCCGCCATCATCGCCCTCTCAGCCAAGGTCTTCAAGGACGAGCCGGCCTATACGCGCGGTATGATTCTGGGGCAGCTCTCGGCCTTCCCGGAGGGTCAGTTCGTCGTCGCCTACGAGGGCGAGATCGTCGGCTATGCCGCGACCATGATCCTGTCCGAGGACAAGGCGCTGGGTCAGCACACATGGGCGGAGGTGACCGGCGGCGGTTACGCGGCGATGCACGATCGCCGGGGGGAATGGCTCTATGGTACCGAAATCTGTGTCGATCCGGACCGGCGGCGCCTCAGGATCGGCAAGCGCCTCTATGACGCGCGGCGGCGGCTTTGC
This sequence comes from Aurantimonas sp. A3-2-R12, assembly GCF_036016755.1. Lineage (NCBI taxonomy): Bacteria > Pseudomonadati > Pseudomonadota > Alphaproteobacteria > Hyphomicrobiales > Aurantimonadaceae > Aurantimonas > Aurantimonas sp. A3-2-R12. Next base: position 29,336 of record NZ_JAYXIH010000025.1, read on the forward strand.
CAGGATCTGCATCTCAAGGGCATCGCTTTTGGCGGCCGGATGCCGGGCTATCAGCGCAACGCCAGGAAATATGCGTCGCCGCAGGCCTATCTCGAAGCCGTCAAGGCCAGCGAGGTGAAGGACCCGGTCGCCTCCTTCCATCTGAAAGCCGGCTTCGAGCCGGAAACCCTTTTGAAGGATTATTATCCGAGCGACCGCGCCTCCGGCGGCTACGGCGTGCTCATGGTCTGGCGCAACCCCTATTTCGATCCATCCCGTCAAGAGCAGCCGGTCAATCGCGGCAATCCGGATGTGGTGCGCGTCGTCACCGTCCAGATGAAGGCGCGGCGGATCGAAAAGCCGCAGGATTTCTACGACGCGGTCGACTATTTCGTCGAGGTCGCGTCGGAGTATGGCGGCGATTTCGTCGTCTTTCCCGAGCTGTTCACGCTGATGCTTCTGTCCTGCGAGGCCGAGGAATTGAAGCCGGAGGCCGCGATCCAGCGGCTGACCGAGCACACGCCGGACTTCGTCGCGCGGCTGACCGACATGGCGATCCGCAGGAACATCAACATCATCGGCGGCAGCCACGCCACCAAGACCGACGATGGCGACATCCAGAATGTCGGCTACGTGTTTCTGCGCGACGGCTCTGTCCATGCCCGTGAGAAGATCCACCCGACGCCGAACGAGCGGCAATACTGGCAGATCAAGGGCGGCGATCCGATCGACACGATCGAGACCGATTGCGGCTCGATCGGCGTGATGATCTGCTACGATTCCGAATTCCCGGAGGTCGCCCGGCGGCTTACCGACCAGGGCGCGCGCATCCTGTTCGTGCCGTTCAACACCGACACCCGCCACGGCTATCTGCGCGTGCGCTATTGCTGCCAGGCGCGGGCGATCGAGAACCAGTGCTACGTGGTCACCTCGGGCATGACCGGCAATCTCGGCAATGTCGACAATCTCGACATCGAATACGCCCAGTCCGGCATCTTCACGCCGTGCGACTTTCCCTTCGCCCGCGACGGCATTGCCGCCGAAGCCTCGGAGAATGTCGAGATGGTGACCGTCGCCGACCTCAACCTGGCGACGCTCGGCTGGGCCCGCTACGAGGGCTCGGTGCGCAATCTGCGCGACCGCCGGCTCGATCTCTACCGCACGACATGGTCCGACGGCGGCTGACCGGTTTCCTGAGCGCGCGCAAGGAATGGCGCTCGCTCAGAGGCCCTGCGGCCGCAGCGCTCGCCGCGCCGCCCGGCCCTTCTGGAACAGCGCAAAGGTGTAAAGCGCCAGCGCTGCCCAGATGAAACCGAAGGCGACCAGCTGCCAGATATCGAAGGGCTCGCCGAACAGGAAGATCGCTCCCAGGAAAAGCAGCGTCGGCACCATGTATTGCAAGACGCCGATCGTCGAATAGTGCAACAGCCGCGCGCCGGTCGCGAACAGGATCAGCGGGATCGCGGTCAGCGGACCCGTTCCGATGAGCAGCGCCGTCTCCACTCCATCGTGGAGGAAACGGCTCTCGCCCGCCATCGCCACAAGCACGACCGCCGAGGGTAACGCCAGGATCATTACCTCCAGGAAGAAGCCCTCGCTGGCTCCCACGGGGACCATCTTGCGCAGCAATCCGTAGACGCCGAACGAAAAGGCCAGCGTCAGGGATATCCAGGGAAGACCGCCGGCCCGTACCGTCAAAATGACGACGGCGACGGTGGCAAGTCCGATCGCGAAGGACTGCGGCCGGTTCGGCCGCTCGCCAAGGACGATGGCGCCGAGCAGGATGTTGACCAGCGGGTTGATATAATAGCCGAGCGCGGCATCGAGCGCCTGCCCCGACACGATGGCGTAGACGTAGGTTCCCCAGTTGACCGAGATCAGCGTCGCGGCCAGTGCCGCCAACGCCACGGTCCGCACATTGGCGAAATGCCGCCAGACCGTCCCGAGCACCCCCTGCCACCAAAGGATCAGCATGGCGACGGGGATCGCCCATAAAATTCGATGCGCCACGATCTCGAAGGGCGAGACATGGTCGAGCAGCTTCATGTAGATCGGGAGGATCAGTCCCCAGATGGCAAAGGCCCCAAGGGCGTAGGCGAAGCCCTTGTTTGATCCGGCGTCGGCCGCTGGCATGACATCGCTCGATCATGGAATGGAATGAGCATGGTCTAGCAGGCCATGCCGGCTGGCGACAGCCGGTTTCTGGTGATCGTAGTGATCCGTTTTGGTGATGGGTTGTCGCCGGATGGACGATTATGGCGCCCGCGCGAAGCGGTCGGTGGCTTCCAGCAGTTCGTGCAGGATGCCCGGCTCGGCGAAGGCGTGGCCGGCGCCCTCCACCATCCGGTAGTCGGCTTTCGGCCATGCCTGGGCGAGCTGCCAGCTGGTGACCGCCGGCGTGACCACGTCGTAACGGCCTTGGACGATGACGCCTGGAATATCCGCCAGACGGTGTCCGTCGCGGATCAACTGCCCCTCCTTGAGCCAGAGGTCGTGGTAGAAATAATGGTTCTCGATCCGGGCGAAGGCGATCGTGGCGTCGGACACCGCCCCGCCGCTGCCGTTTTCACCTGCCGGGGTCTGCCGCAACATGACCGTCGCCGACTCCCAGTTCGTCCACGCGCGTGCCGCCGCGGCGCGGACGGCGCGATCGGGATGGGTGAGCCGTTTGCGATAAGCCGCGACGAGGTCGTCCTGCTCGGCCGCCGGGATTTGCCCCACCAGATCCTCCCAGCGATCCGGGAAAAGCCGGTTGGCACCGCGCTCGTAGAACCATTCGAGTTCGGAGCGCCGGCCGGTGAAGACGCCGCGCAGGATCATGCCGCTCACCCGCTTCGGGTGCGTCTCGGCATAGGCCAGCGCCAGCGTCGCGCCCCAGGAGCCGCCGAACAGCAGCCAGCGTTCCACGCCGAGCAAGGCGCGCAGGCGCTCCAGATCGGCGACGAGGTGCCAGGTGGTATTGGCGTCCAGACGACCGAGGGGCGTCGAGCGGCCACAGCCACGCTGGTCGAACAATATGATGCGATAGCGCGCCGGATCGAACAGCCGACGGTGCTGCGACGAGGCGCCGCTGCCGGGTCCACCATGCAGGAAGACGACGGGTCTGCCATCGGGATTGCCGCACAGCTCATAATAGAGCTGGTGCCCGTCGCCGACGTCGAGGCGACCGGTCTGATAGGGCTCGAGGCCGGGAAAGGGTTTGCGAAGCGGACCTGTCATTAGAAGTGATTACTAGCGCTGTCTGATGAAATGGACAGGGACGCTCGACCGCATCCGATCAAAACCGACACCGAGCGCGCTTGCATCCCTGCAGTTAATGTACATATTTTATAGACAAAAATGAGGGAGCTTGGCCATGACCGAAAAAACCGTGACCGCCACCGTGTTCAAGTCGGACTGCCTCAAGCTCATCGACGCTATGAATCGCGATCACGAACCGGTCGTGGTGACGCGCCACGGCAAGCCGGTGGCGAGGCTAGTGCCAGTCGAGACGAATGAGGGGCGCCAGTCCTTGTTCGGCGCGATGAAGGACACGATTCACTACGACGACGATCTTATCGAACCGGCAGCCGACCCGTCGGAATGGGAAGCACTTCGGTGATCCTTCTCGATACCCATTGCCTCATCTGGTACCTGAAAGGCGATCGGCGTCTGGGACCGCGGGCGCGAGAAAGGATCGATGACGAGCGTGGGCCGGATGGGGGAGCCGCAAGCATTGCCGCGATCACCCTGTGGGAAATCGCGATCCTCGTGTCAAAGGACCGCGTCAGTGTGGGCCAGGATCTGGGCGCCTGGTTTTCCTGGCTCCTGGAGGACGGCCGCATGAGACTCTTGCCGCTGGGACCGCCTGTAGCCGTCGACAGCGCCAATTTGCCGGGCTCCTTCCACGGCGATCCGTCCGACCGCCTGATCGTGGCGACAGCCCGCCACCACGACCTGCCACTGTTGACGGCTGATCGCGCCATCCTGTCCTATGGCGCGGAAGGCCACGTCCGTGTGATCGACGCAGCTAAATGAGAGACGTGAATGCCCCAAGTGGGTGGGTCAGCGTCTACCGCTTCACTTCCCAAGTGGTCACCCGCTCGCCGGTCTCCGGGTCCTTGCCGTCCTTGAGCTGGATGCCCTTGGCCAAAAGCTCGTCGCGAATCCTGTCAGCTTCGGGCCAATTCTTCTCGCGGATGAGTTCGAGGCGTCCAGTAATGGCGGCCCATACAGTCTCCCTCGCTTCTTTCTCTAGGAGGACGTCAGCATCTGCCGCGAACTGCGTCAAAAAGTCTGTTTCCTCGAAGCCTAACAGCCTCAGCGCGAGCCGAAAGGACCTTCGACTCTCTTCTTGCCCACCCGTAGCTGCTCGGGCCAAGCTGTGAAGTTCGTTGATGAACCGGGGCGTGTTTAGATCATCCAAAAGCGGGTTCACATCCGCGAGGACAGCTGAGTAACCAATAGTCTCAGCTCCAAACGCGACATCGGCCCATCGGCTCAGAATAGCCGCAGCCTCCTCCAGCCGCTTCACAGAAAAGTCGATCGGCTCGCGATAGTGGGTCATCAGCATGGCCAGCCGCAGTACCTCGCCCGGCCATTTCCGCCCGCCAAATTTTTCGGTGTGCAGGAGGTCGTGAATGGTGACGAAGTTCCCCTCCGACTTACTCATCTTGCGGCCCTCGACCTGCAGATAGCCGTTGTGCATCCACACCTGCGCCATCTGGTCGGTACCGTGGGCGCAGCGCGACTGGGCGATCTCGTTCTCGTGGTGCGGAAAGATCAGGTCGAGGCCGCCGCCGTGGATGTCGAAAGTCTTGCCGAGATAGGCTTCGCTCATCGCCGAGCATTCGATGTGCCAGCCGGGCCGGCCTCTTCCCCACGGACTATCCCAGCCGGGCTCATTCTCGGTCGAGAGCTTCCACAGGACGAAGTCGCCGGGATTCTTCTTGTGGCTGCCGGCGGCGATCCGCGCCCCGGCCTGCTGGTCCTCCAGCCGCCGGTTCGACAATTTGCCGTAATCGGGCATCGAGGTGACGTCGAACAGCACCTCGCCGCCCGCCTCATAGGCGTTGCCCTTGTCGATCAGCGTCTGGATCATCGACACCATGTCGTGGCCGTCGGCGTGTCCGGTGACGAAGTCGGTGGCGCGCGGCTCGTGCGTCGGGGGAAGGCAGCCGAGCGCCTTGACGTCGTCATGGAACTGATCGGCGGTCGCCTGCGTCACCTTGGCGATCGCCGCGTTCAGCGGCAGGTCCGGATAGTCCCGCGCCGCCCGTGCGTTGATCTTGTCGTCGACGTCGGTGATGTTGCGGACATAGGTGACAAGATCTTCGCCGTAGAGGTGACGCAGCAGCCGGTAGAGGACGTCGAACACGATGACCGGCCGGGCGTTGCCGATATGGGCGTAGTCGTAGACGGTCGGGCCGCAAACATACATACGCACGCGCCGGTCTGCCTCGGCCTTTGCCGAATCCTGCCAATCCAGCGGCCGAAACTCCTCCTTCGTCCGCGTCATCGTGTTCCAGAGCCTCAGCCCGCGAAACCCGTCATCCATGCGTCGTCCTCGTCGCGCTCGTAATTGCAGCGCTCTCGCTAGCGCCAATCGAGGCGGCTGACAAACGCGCTTCGCCTCGCCTCCGCCGAACAACTTGTCTGACTGCGACAAATGTCCCGTGATCGCCCGTGAGGTTCCGCGCAACAATCGTCCGATTTTCCAGTGGAATCAGGAAAATTCATGCCGCTTTGGAACCGCAGCCTTGTGGCGGGATTATCACTTCATATTGTCAAGAAGGACAAAGGCTTAGGGCGTTAAGTTCGTCTTAGCCATTGCCCTTGAAAATGGCACGATCGGGGTGCCCTGTAGCTGTCCAAACAAGCCACGGATCGAGGCCATGAAAACCGAGACAATTCAATTTCGCTCCAAGAGCGACCGCGAGCGTGACGTAGATCTTGAGCGCAACTACCACGAGATCGGCATCCCCGCGATTGCGGCGGCGAGCCAGGGCTGCTGCAAGCAGAAGCAGGCGAAGGCTGACACTTCGAACGCTAAAAAAGACGCCGGCTGACGAGTTACCCGCCTCCAACTAGCAGGCCGGTTGCCAGCATCGCCATCACAGCGGCGATCGAAAGGTCCAAAATCCGCCATGCGGCGGGTTTTCGAAAGAGCGGTGCCAGCAATCGCGCGCCGTAGCCAAGCGCCACGAACCACACGAGCGAGGCGGCCATCGCGCCGCCGGCATAGGCGGCTTTCTCCGCCCCCGTTGCGTATCGCGCCGAAAGGCTTCCCAGCAGAACCACCGTATCCAGATAGACATGCGGGTTGAGGAATGTCAGCCCGAGCACCGTCGCGAGCGCCGCGCGCAGGCTCATGAGCCGGCCGCCCCGCACGGCCATGGCGTTGCGGTCGAAGGCACGGCGCAGGGCGAGGAACGCATAGACGTACAGGAACGCAGCGCCGGCGAAGGTGACGAACCGGACCACACCGGGCGCGCCGGTGATCAGGCTGCCGAGTCCGGCGACGCCGGCGGCGATCAACACAGCATCCGACAGACTGCAGACCAGCACGACGGCGAGGACGTGATTGCGCACGAGCCCGCGTTCGAGCACGAACGCGTTCTGCGCGCCGATCGCCACGATCAGCCCGAGTCCGAGGGCAAAGCCGCCAAAGGACGCCGGCAGAAGGTCCGTCATGGCTGTCCGTATCGCTCGGTTTGCGTTTGGAAGAAGTCGGTCAAAGCAGTTTCCGCTGAACCTCGAGCGCCGCGTCTCCCCCGGTTTTCAGCGGTTCCGCCTCGGCGATCGGGCGCTGGATGTCCGGATCGGTATTCGCCACTGCGTTGACGCGGTCCGACACGCGCACCGGGTCGAAGAAATCGTCGTTGGCGGCATACAGAATATCGGCGACCGCCGCAGGGTCGTTGTCCCGACAGTTCAGCCAGCGTGTGTGGTCAGCCGGCGCCACGACGACCGGCATCCGCTCGTGGATCTGCGCGATCCGCCGGTTGGCGGCCGTCGTCAGGATCGCGGCGGTGTCGACTTCGCTGCCGTCGGCGCCAAGCCAGGTTTCCATCAATCCCGCAAAGCAGAAGGGCCTGCCATCGCCGGGCCGCAGAAAATAGGCCTCGGATTTCGCCCTCCCGCGCCGCCGCCATTCGTAGAAGCCGCTGGCGGGGATCAGGCAGCGGCGGTATCGCATCGCCGCGCGAAAGGAATTCTTCTCGGCGGCCGTCTCGGCCCGGGCGTTGAACAGCAGCGGAAAACTCCGCCAATCCTTGACCCAGGCGGGAATGAACCCCCAACGGGCGAGAAGCGCCGTGCGATGAAGAAAATTCGCCCCCGGCCGCTCCTCCTGGCCGCCGATTGCGATCAGAATGGGCTGGGTGGGCGCGATGTTATAGCGCGGGGGAAACGGCTCGATCTCCGCCAGCGCAAGCATTTCGGCTATCGTCTCGGGGGTTGCCGTCAGGGTAAAGCGTCCGCACATGGCGCTGTTGAGCCGGAGCGACGACATGAAGTCAAGAAGTGCGCGGGCAACGGAAGGGGATCGGAATGAGACACCATGGATAACCCCCCTGCCCGCCCGCTTGTCGGCGTCTCCGTCTGCCTGATGAGTCGCGATCGCGTTCTCCTGGTGGAACGGGGGCAGCCACCTTTCGCCGGTCGCCTGAGCCTGCCCGGCGGCAAGGTGATGTGGGGCGAGCGCCTCGACGCCGCGGCCCGGCGCGAGCTGGCCGAGGAAACCGGCGTGATCGCCGGACCGCTGACCTTTTTGCGACTGCACGAGGCGATCGACGACGCATTTCACGCCGTGATCGCTGTTTTCTGTGGACGGGTTCCCGAGGACGCGGCGATGCAAGCGGCGGACGACGCCGCTGCGCTGTATCTGATGAGCTTGGCGGAGGTCGCAGCAGCGGACGCCGACGGCCGAACGACGCCTGGCCTTTGGCAGGCCGTGAGCGCCGCTGCGGAGCAACTGGTCAAGGACTGAGTGGGAGGCCAGCGAGCGGGTTTCGGCAGACTTTCGCCGTCGGCGGCGCCTCTGGTTGTTGCCAGAATGGCGCAGGCTGCGGGATAAGGCCCGGCATTGTGAGGCAACCCTTGCAAATCCGTTAACGAGAGCTGAAAGATTTCCGATGCGTCTGCGTGTTTCTTTCTCGGCCATCGCCATCGCGGCGGTCCTTCTGGGTTCCGTCGGCGGCACTGACCTACACGCACAGACAACCGAGACGCCGGCGCAAGAAGAGGGTGTCGTGGACGCGGGGGAAACTCCGGCGACGGTGGCGCCGATCGACGCGCCCTACACGAAGTCGTTGAACCGCCTCGCTTCGATTCTCGGGTCGATGCATTTTCTGCGGACGCTTTGCAACGATCCTCAGGCCGCCGTGTGGCGGGAGAAAATGCGGGAACTGATCGAGGCGCAAGCGCCCAACGACGCTGACAGAAGGCATCTGGTGGCGAGTTTCAACGGCGGCTACCGCTCGTTCGAATCGACCTACCGCAGTTGCACACCGGCCGCTCGCGTCGCGGTCAATCGCTATCAGGGCGAGGGGGCGACGCTCGCACGCGAGATTGGCGCTAGGTACGGAAATTAACCTCGGATTAACGGTCCTCGAAAACGGCTTCGATTTTTGCAATGAGATCGTGTTAGGACGTTAACGGGACGTGAAGCCGAAAGGCTGGAATTGAGGGGATCGCAATGATCGATTTGCAGGGTGCCGAGCTGGACGAGATGATCCAGGCCGAAAAAAAGCAAGTCGCTTTCGAATATCACAACGAAGCCTGGGCCGACGGCATCTCGGACGGGATCGAGGCCGAGATCCTGGCGGAGACCGCGATCACGACCGCGCTGACCGAGCTTGTCAGGCTGCATGGCGAGGACGACGTCCTGGGAATGGTCGAGGCGCTACGCCAGCGAATCGAGTTTGGCGAGTTCCGGCCGAACCGGACCATCCAATAGACGCGCAGGGTCGTCCCGACCGTTTTGTCGTGCCGGCGTCCCGGCACTCGTTCGAAGGCAGTGAAAGTTTTGCCAAGCCGATGCGCCGCGTGAACCTTGTCATCAGCGTCGCCGCATTTGGCGTGGCCCTGCTCGCAGCGGCCAATGCTCAGGCCTTCTCCCAGATCGAACCGACTGAGGGACAATCGGATTCCAAGGAAGGAATCCTCGTCGTTCCGTTACCGCCGCTGCCCTCCGCGGACGCCGACGCGAACAGGCCCGCGCCGCAGATCGGCGACGACAGCCCAAGCGATACCGATCCCGAGCGCACTGACGACGGCGAATCGCCATTGCCGCCCGCCGAGGAACCCGAGAGCGGCGGCGATCTGAAATCGAAGCCTTCGTCCGCCGACGCGAAGACGGTGCTCGCGGTTCCGCTCGCCACCGAGATCGCCTATGGCGACGACGGGCTGCCCGCGCCGGTGCGCGACCTTCGCGCCAAACTCATCGCGATCGCCAGGGCCGGCGAGATCGAGAAATTGCGCCCCTATATCGAGGCCGGCGAAGACGGGACGGTTCTGTCTTTCGGCGATGTCGGCGGCGATCCGATTGAATTTCTAAAACAGACGTCCGGCGATGGCGAAGGTCTGGAAATTCTGGCGATTCTTCAAGAGATTCTCCAGGCTGGCCACGTCCGCGTCGAACCGGGCGCCGACAACGAGATCTATGTCTGGCCGTATTTTACCCAGGTTGCCATCGACAGCCTGTCGAAGTCGCAATTGGTCGAACTGTTCGAGCTCGTTACTGCCGGCGACTACGAGGCGATGAAGGAGTTCGGCGCTTATAATTTCTACCGCGTCGGCATTTCGCCGGACGGGCGACTCAGCTTCTTCGTCGCCGGCGACTGAACGCAGTGGAGGCGGCGGTTCCCGCCCCGCCCCAGGCGCGCCGCGCCTATCGTCGCACCGGCAGAGCTTCCAGGAATTCCACCGGCTCGCCGGTAGCGCTCTCGACCAAATCGCCATCCCACATGACCCGGCGGCCACGGACCATCGTGCCGACGGGCCAGCCGGTGACCTGCTTGCCGTCATAGGGCGTCCATTGCGCGCGCGAGCCGATCCAGCCGTCGCTGATCGTCGTCTGGCGCTTCAGATCGGCGATGGTGAAATCGGCGTCGTAGCCGAGCGCGATCCGGCCCTTGTCCGCTATGCCGAAGATGCGCTGCGGCCCGGCCGAGGTTAGATCGACGAAGCGGGCGAGAGACAGCCGGCCGTTGGCGACGTGATCGAGCATGATCGGCACCAGTGTCTGAACCCCGGTCATGCCGGAGGGCGATTGCGGGTAAGGCTTGGCCTTTTCCTCCAGCGTGTGCGGCGCGTGGTCCGAGCCGAGGACGTCGACGACGCCGTCGGCGACGCCTCGCCAGATTCCATCCCGGTGCCGCGCCTCGCGCACCGGCGGGTTCATCTGCAGCTTGGTGCCGAGGCGGGCATAATCGTCCGCCGTCATCGTCAGATGATGCGGCGTCGCCTCGCAGGTGGCGTTGCGCTTGTGGCCGGCGAGAAACGCGATCTCCTCTGCGGTCGAAATATGCAGGACATGGATGCGGGCGCCCTCTTCCTCGGCGATTCGCACCAGCCGCTCGGTGCATTGCAGCGCCGCGATTTCGTCGCGCCAGACCGGGTGCGACGCCGGATCGTTCTCGATTCGCAGCGCCGCCCGCTCGCGCAGGCGGAACTCGTCCTCCGAGTGGAAGGCGGCGCGCCGGCGCGTGCGTTTCAGGATCTCGCGGACGCCGTCGTCGTCCTCGACCAGCAGCGAGCCGGTCGACGAGCCCATGAACACCTTGATGCCCGCGGCGCCCGGCAGCCGCTCCAGTTCGGCAACCTCCGCCGCGTTCTCGCGCGTTCCCCCGACCCAGAAGGCGAAATCGCAATGCATCCGATGGCGACCGCGACGCAGCTTGTCGGCGAGCGCCGCCTCGCTCGTAGTCAGCGGATTGGTGTTCGGCATTTCAAAGACGCAGGTCACGCCCCCGAGGACGGCGGCGCGCGATCCGGTTTCGAGGTCTTCCTTGTGCTCGGCTCCGGGTTCGCGAAAATGCACCTGGCTGTCGATGACACCCGGCAGAACGTGCAGGCCGGTGCAATCGATCACCGTCCCGGCCGATCCGGGATCGATCGTCCCGATCGCGGCGATCCGTCCCTCTATGATCCCTATATCGCGGATGCCGGCGCCGTCCTGATTGACGACCGTGCCGCCCTTTAGAACCGTCTCGTAGGTCGTGGCGGTCGTGCTCATCGATGCTATCCCGTGCTTGTCCCTCTGCCGTGTCCGGCTTACGTAACTGAGCTGGATCACACAAGCGAGCCGCCCATGCCCTACGCCCAATTGCCGGAGCGGACCGTTCTCGCCGTCACCGGGGACGATGCCGATCATTTTCTTCAGACGCTGGTTACCGCCGACCTCGACCAGCTCGGCGCGGCGGAGATGCGGCCCTCGGCGCTTTTGACACCGCAGGGCAAGATCCTGTTCGAATTCTTGATCGGCCGAATCGACGGCGGCTATCGCCTCGACTGCGCCCTGGCCGCGGCGGCGGGTCTGACCAAGCGTCTCGGATTGTATCGCCTGCGCAGCAAGGTCGCGATCGAGCCGGAAGCGACGCCGGTATTCGCGCTGTGGGGCGAGGCAAATGCCGCCCTCGCCGGCTCCTTCGTCGACCGGCGCTTCCCGGAGGGAGACGTCGCCCGTCGCTATGGCAACGCGCCGGCAGGGATCCAAGCGGCGGGCCCGGACGACTATCACGCGCTTCGCGTCAGAAGCGGCGTCGCCGAAGCCGAGACCGACTATCCCGGCTCCGATGTCTTTCCTCACGACGTGCTGCTCGATCAGAACGGCGGCGTCTCCTTCAAGAAGGGCTGCTTCGTCGGCCAGGAGGTGGTCTCGCGGATGCAGCATCGCGGCACCGCGCGGCGGCGCCTGATGCTCTTGTCCGGCGAACGGCATCTGACCCCCGGCGCTAATATCGAGGCCGGCGGCAAGACTGTGGGAACGGTGCTGGCGACGACCGGCGCGGACGGATTCGGCTTCGTCCGGATCGACCGGCTGGCGGACATGTTGGCGAAGGGCGAAAAGCTGTCTTCCGACGGAGTCCCGCTGACGGCGACGATCCCGCCCTGGGCGGGCTTTTCCCTGCCGGAGCCCAACCAGGCCGCGTCCGGGACCGGGACCGGGACCGAAGCATGAGCCGAATCGGACCCAAGCCGAAGCGCGTCTGGCAACGGATGCTGTCGGGCCGCCGGCTCGATCTGCTCGACCCGTCGCCGCTCGACGTCGAGATCGAGGACATTGCCCACGGCCTCGCCCGCGTCGCCCGCTGGAACGGCCAGACGCGCGGCGATCACGCCTTCTCCGTCGCGCAGCATTCGTTGATCGTCGAAGCGATCGTGGCGCGAGGAGAAAGCGACCCGCGCTGGCGGTTGGCGGCCCTTCTCCATGATGGTCCAGAATATGTCATCGGCGACATGATCTCGCCGTTCAAGAGCGTCATGGGCGGCGACTACAAGCTGGTCGAAAAGCGGCTCCAGGCGGCGGTGCATCTGCGCTTCGGTCTGCCGGCGAGGCTTCCCGCCCCGGTCGAGAAGGCGATTAAGGCCGCCGACCGGATCTCGGCCTATTTCGAGGCGACACTGCTCGCCGGCTTCGAAGCCCATGAAGCGGCGGCGTTCTTCGGCAAGCCCGGACCGTCGCGGTTCGAGCCTGATGATTTCGCGCCCGTGCCGACGGCGGCGACAGAGGCGGCCTTCCTTCAGCGATTCGCCGAACTCGATGCCGAAGTCGCGGCGACGACGTCGATTGTTGGCAAAGCGGTCAGGCGGGGGTGACAGCGCGACGGCACCGGACATAATGTCAGCGCATGTCCTATCTCGTGGTCTCTTCCCTTGCCGAACTTCCCGCCATCGTCGCCCAGCACGGTGCGCGCGATCTCGTGACGCTGATCAATGCCGATACGGCGGTGCCTCGGCCGACGGGCATTGTCGCCGAGCGTCATCTGTTTCTCGGCTTCAACGACATCGCCGAGCCGATCGAGGGCATGATCGCGCCGTCCGTCGACCACATCGACGAACTGCTCGTGTTTGGACGGCGTTGGGACCGCGAAAAGCCGCTGGCGATCCATTGCTGGGCCGGAATCAGCCGCTCCACCGCCGCCGCCTTCATCCTGGCGCTGGCGATCAATCCGGATCTTGAGGAAGCCGCGCTGGCGCAGGAGTTGCGGCGGCGCGCCCCGTCCGCGACACCCAATCGGCGGCTCGTCGCGCTGGCCGACGAAAAGCTCGGACGCGGCGGCCGGATGGTCAAGGCAATTCACGCCATCGGCCGCGGCGAAGACGCCTTCTCCGGCACGCCCTTCGTTCTGCCGCTGACGCTTTAGCGGCAGATCTCCAGCGTTATCGCCGAAGGTCACCGAGGAAGAAGGCCTGCCTCAGCCCCGCGGCCGATACACGTGATCCGGTCCGGGAAAGTCTCGCGCCCGAACTTCGTCGGCATAGTTCGATACCGCCTGGCCCACAGCCTCCCCAAGGGCCGCGTAGCGCTTGACGAAGCGCGGCGCCCGTTCGGTCAGACCCAGCATGTCCTCCAGAACGAGGATCTGCCCGTCGCAGGCGGCGGCCGCGCCGATACCGATGGTCGGAGTCGCGATATCCCGCGTGATCGCCTCGGCCAAAGGCTCGACGATTCCCTCCAGCACGACGGAGAAGGCCCCCGCCTCGCTGACCGCCCGCGCGTCGGCGAGAATCCGCTCGCGCCCGGATTCGTCGTGTCCCTGCGTGCGAAAGCCGCCGAGCGCGTTTACCGATTGCGGTGTCAGCCCGACATGAGCCATCACCGGAATCCCGCGCTCGGCCAGGAAACCGATCGTCTCAGCCATGCGGGTGCCGCCTTCGAGCTTGACCGCCCCGCAGCCGGTCTCCGCCATCATTCGCACGGCCGCGCGGAAGGCGTCCGACGGGCTCGCTTCGTAGCTGCCGAACGGCATGTCGACGACGACGAGCGCCTTGGACGCGCCGGCCATCACCGCCCGCCCATGGGCGATCATCAGTTCCAGCGACGCGCCGAGCGTCGACCCCATGCCGTGCTCGACCATCGCCAGGCTGTCACCGACGAGGATGCAATCCACATGCGGATCGACGAGCCGTGCCATGATCGTGTTGTAGGCGGTGACGGCGACGATCGGCGTCGCACCTTTGCGAGAACGCAGTTCCGGTGCCGTCAGGCGCGTCGTGCGGATCGGCGAACTCATGCGCATTCTCCCGTTTGGGCGGATCGGCTCTTCTGCGCGGCCACGCGCTGATCGATCAACAGCACCTCGCCGAACCGCGCCGTGACCAACAGGACCACCGGCCGATCGCCGATCCGATCGACGGCGTCGAGCGTCGCCGCGTCGCGAAGATCGAGAGACTGCAGACCGGCGCGGGGCTCGGCTTCGATGATCACCCGAACGGCTGAGAGAACCGTCGCCGCATCGCGCTCGCCGCCAACGACCAATCTCTCGCCCTCGTCGAGAGCGCTTGCCAGGACCGTCGCGGCTGTGCGCTCCTCCGGCGACAGGCGCACATTGCGCGACGACAGGGCAAGACCGTCGGCTTCACGCACCGTCGGCACGGCGACGATCTCGATCGGCATTTCCAGATCGGCGACCATCCGCCGGATGATCGTCAGTTGCTGATAGTCCTTCTCGCCGAAATAGGCCCGGTCCGGCTGGACGATGTTGAACAGCTTGGTGACGACCGTCGCCACGCCCCGGAAATGGCCGGGGCGCAATTCGCCGATCAGGATGTCGCCGAGCGGCTTCAGGTCCACGAAGGCCTGCATCGGCCGGCCATACATCTCATCAACGGGCGGCGCGAAGACGTAGTCGACCGGGAAATTCGCGAGTTGCGCCAAATCGCTCTCGATATCGCGGGGATAGGCGTCGAGATCCTCGTTCGGACCGAACTGCGTCGGGTTGACGAAGATGGTGACCACGACCCGGTCGTTCTCGGCCACCGCCCGCTCGACCAGCTTCAGATGCCCGGCGTGCAGATAGCCCATGGTTGGCACGACACCGATCGTCTCGCCGGCGAGGCGATGCGCCTTCAGCGCGGCACGTAGCGGCGCGATCCGTTCGAACAACTGCAAGCGCCCCTCCTCGGCTGTCGCGGATCTTTTAGCGACCCGAGGCCTCCGGTGGAAGGCTTAACCGCGTTCCAACCATGATGGAGACGAATCAAACGAAAGCGAACATTTGAACGAGCCGCTCCTGGAGCGAACGCGCATCCGTTTCGCTGAGGGTGCCGAGACGCGTGGCAAGCCGGCGATGATCGACCGCTCGGATCTGGTCCGCCGCGATTTCGCCGTCACGGCCATCGAAGGTCACGGCGATACGCGTCGGCCATCCCCGCAGCCGCGGTGTCAGCGGACAGACGATCGCCGTCGACAACGCGCCGTTCATTTCATCCGGGGATACCACCACCGCCGGTCGCGTCTTTCGAATCTCGGAACCAATGGTCGGATCGAGAGTCACGAGCCAGACCTCTCCGCGGCGTGGGTAGCCGCGCTCAATCGGCATCGACCCCCTCGAGATCAGCTTCCAGCCACGTCGCATCTTCTTCCGAAATCTCGGCCCCCCGCTCCCCGAAGGCGTCGGCCCAGCCACTCCGCGAAGACTGGGAACGCGGCCGTATGACCAAGGCACCATCTTCGATCGCAAGATCGGCCCTGTCGGTTAGCCCGACGGCATCGATCACGCTCTTGGGAAGGCGCAAGCCGCGCGAGTTTCCGATCTGAACCAGACGAATTTCCATAGCAGCAAAGTTATCACAACGTAATTACGTTACAAGATCAACTTGCGGCCAATTCGCCGGGGGACCGCCTGCATTCCCTTTGATGATCACACCGATCACCGAAACGCGTTTCCCTTGGGCTCGATCCGGATGCTAACGCTCGGTGAGCGGAACCGGAGACCGGAAGCATGAGCGCGACCACATCGACCGCCAAGGGTGCGACGGCGCCATGGATCGCGATCGCCGCCGGTTGCGCCATCGCGCTGTTGACCTTCGGTCCCCGCTCGGCAATCGGCTTCTTCCAGATTCCGATGCTCGCCGAGCATGGCTGGAGCCGCGAGGATTTCGCCATCGCGATCGCCATCCAGAACCTCTTCTGGGGCGCGGGGCAACCGATCTTCGGCGCCATCGCTGACCGATTCGGCACCGGCAGGGTGCTGATTCTATCAGGGTTTCTCTACGCCGCCGGGCTCGGTGTCACCGCCATCGCCCCGACGCCGTTCTGGCTGACCATCGGTTCCGGCGTCCTTGTCGGGCTTGGCGTCGCCGCCGGCTCATTCGGCATCGTGCTGGCGGCCTTCGCGCGGCGGGTGTCGCCCGAGCAGCGCTCCTTCGTCTTCGGCCTCGGCACCGCCGCGGGCTCGGCCGGCATGTTCCTGTTCGCGCCACTCAGCCAGGCACTGATCGACAGCTATGGCTGGTCCGATTCGCTGCTCATCCTGTCGGCCATGATGCTGCTGGTGCCACTGTTCGCTTATGCCTTGCGCGGCAATAGCCGCACCTCCGGCAACCTCCAGGCAGAGGTGGAGCAGACCATGGGCGCGGCGCTGCGCGAGGCTTTCGCGACCAAGAGCTATCTGCTTTTGACCACCGGCTTCTTCGTCTGCGGCTTTCAGGTCGCCTTCATCACCGCGCATTTTCCGGCCTATATCGCCGACCTCGGCATGGCGCCGGTCTGGGCGGTGACGGCGCTCTCCCTGATCGGCTTCTTCAACATCATCGGCTCGATCGGCTCGGGCCTGATCGGCCAGCGCTATTCCAAGCCGCATTTCCTCGCGCTGATCTATATCGGCCGCTCGATCGCGGTGACCATCTTCCTGCTGACGCCGCAGACGCCGGCGACGGTCGTCGTCTTCTCCACGGTGATGGGGCTGTTGTGGTTGTCGACGGTGCCGCCGACCAATGCGCTCGTGGCGATCATGTTCGGCACCCGCTATCTGGGACTGCTCGGCGGGCTGGTCTTCTTGTCGCACCAGATCGGCTCGTTTCTCGGCGTCTGGCTCGGCGGCTATCTCTACGTCGCGATGGGCTCCTACGATCCGGTCTGGTGGCTCGGCGTCATCCTCGGCCTGATCGCGGCGGTCGTCCACTGGCCGATCCGTGAGGCGCCGGTGGAGCGCGAATTGCTGCCGGCATAAGACGGCGTTCGATCAGGCGTTTGTTCGGGCGCGGATTTTCTCGATGGCGGCCAGGAACCCCGCTCGGGAGAGCGGCTCGGCAAGGCCGCGCGGCTCGAACACATGCCGCGAGAGGAAATAGCCGGTCATGCGAAACCCGTCGACGAGGCTTTGCGGGTCGCACGCCGTGTCGCTTTCAATGAGAAAAGCGGGGAGAGGCAACAGTTTGTCGCGCCACGGCTCGCCAGCGCCCCGGCTGACCGCCCGGCCGGTCTTCGGCGAGACATAGGCGAGATCGTCCCGCCGCCCGGTCGCCGCGCAACGCTCCAGGTCAAGGCCGAAGCCGAGTTCTTCCAAGAGTGCGATCTCGAACCGCAGCATCAATTCCGCCGCCTTGTCCGGCTCGTCCAGATGATCGACGATCACTGCCAGTCCGTCATAGAGCCTTGCGTGCGGGTCGCGCTCGGCGAGCAGGCGCAGATGCGCGGCGACAAGCTGGACACCGTTGAGGCCGATGCCGTTTTCCATCAGCCGCGCCGCGCGAAGTTCCAGCGGTTCGATGCGGAAGGTGCCCATATGCTCGTCGAGCCGGGCGCGCCAGTGGATAGCGACGGAATTGCCGGGTTGGAGCATCGGCTGCTGCTTGCGCGAGCGCCCGCCGCGCACGAGACCGAGATGGCGGCCACGCTCACGGGTCATCACCTCGGCGATGACGCTGGTCTCGCCATGTCGGCGCACGCCCAACACGATCGCATCCTCACGCCATTCCATGGGAAACCGCGTCCCTTCCCGCTTGGACCGGCGCCGACGCGCCGGATCGGATAGCACCCGAAATCCGGTGGCAATCCGATGTCGGCGATCGCGCTGACTATTTCTCGAAAGTCAGCCCCATCTCGCGATAGCGCTCCGGGTCATCGCCCCAGTTTTCGCGGACCTTGACGAAAAGGAACAGGTGAACCGTCTGGTCGGCGGCCTCCATGATCTCCTTGCGCGCCGCCTGGCCGATCGCCTTGATGGTCTCGCCATTGTGACCGATGACGATGCGCTTCTGGCTGTCGCGCTCGACATAGATCGTCTGCTCGATACGCACCGACCCGTCCTTGCGCGCTTCCCACAATTCGGTTTCGACATGGGACGAATAGGGCAGTTCCTGATGCAGTCGCAGGAAGAGCTTTTCGCGGGTGATCTCGGCCGCGAGCTGGCGTAGCGGCAGATCGGTGATCTGGTCTTCGGGATAATACCACGGGCCTTCCGGCAGCGCGCGGGCCAGATAGGTCATCAGATCGTCGCAACCCGAGCCGTTGAGCGCCGAGATCATGAAGATTTCGGCGAAATCGCCGCGCTCCGAAATCTCCTTGGTCAACCCCAGCAGGCGGTCGCGTTTCATGCGATCGACCTTGTTGAGCAAGAGCACCTTCGGCTGATCGACGGTTTTCAGCCGCTCCAGGATCGTCTCCACGTCCTCGCTGATGCCCCGGTCGGCATCGATGATAGCGAGCACGATATCGGCGTCCCTGGCACCGGACCAGGCGGTCCGCACCATCGCCCGGTCGAGCCGCCGCTTCGGCGCGAACACGCCCGGCGTGTCGACGAAGACGATCTGGGTGCGGTCGCGGATGGCGATGCCACGCACCAGCGCCCGTGTCGTCTGCACCTTGTGCGTGACGATCGAGACCTTGGTGCCGACAAGCTGATTGACCAGCGTCGACTTGCCGGCATTGGGCGCGCCGAGCAGCGCCACGAAGCCCGAGCGGGTCGGCGCGAGAGCGCCCTCGGCCGGGACCGCGGTGTCGTGGGTCTGGTCGTCTTGGTCGGTCAATTGTCATCCTTCCAGACAGATTCGCGGATAAGGACCGCGGTGGCGGCCTCCTGTTCGGCAATTCGCTTCGAGCGTCCTTGGCCGTCCGCCGTCTCGACACCGGGGACGGTGACGCGGACGGTGAACACCGGATCGTGGTCGGGGCCGGACCGTTCCACGATGTCGTAGCGCGGTGTCTCCGGCCCGCGGGTATGGGCCCATTCCTGCAGCGCCGTCTTCGGATCGCGCCGGGCGCTTCCCGCGTCATCGAGACGCCCCGCCCAATGGGCGATGATGAAGCCGCGCGCCGTCTCCAGCCCTTCGCCGAGATAGATCGCCGCGATCAGCGACTCGACGAGATCGGCGCGGATGCTCCGCGTCCGCTCGCCCTTCAGCTTCTTCAGATCGCCGCCATGTCGGACGAATTCGTAGAGTCCGAGTTCATCGGCGATTTCGGCGCAGGTCTCGGCGCTGACCAGGGAATTCAGCCGCAACGACAGCTCGCCTTCGTCGGCACTGGGAAACATTTCGAACAGCTTTTCGGCGATCACAAGGCCGAGCACCCGATCGCCGAGAAATTCCAGCCGCTCGTAGCTGCGGTCGTTGCCACCGGAGGGCCGCAGGCTCGAATGGGTGAGCGCGCGCTCGAACCGCGCGCGCTCGCGAAATCGAATGCCGAGCCGGCGTTCGAGCTCGTCGAGCGACTTGTCGGCTTTCAGCTTAGCCATGTCAGAATGCGGCTCGGACGCAAATCCGTCGGCCATTTCCAGATTTCGAGCGGCGACACGTCATCCTGGACGGAGAAGAAGATCACCTGCGCCTTGCCGACCAAATTCTCGAAGGGAACGTAACCGACGTCGAACCGGCTATCCAGCGAGTTGTCGCGGTTGTCACCCATCATGAAATAATGCCCGTCCGGCACCACGAATTCGCGGGTGTTGTCGCCGGCCGAGCTCGGGCTGAGATCAAGCGTCAGATAGGAGACGCCATTGGGCAGCGTCTCGCGATATTGCGGCACGGCGGTGCCGTCGTCGGCGACGAACTCGCCCACCACTTCGCGCGGTACCGGTTTGCCGTTGATGGAGAGCACGCCATCGCGGACCTGGATGCGATCGCCCGGCAGACCGATCAACCGCTTGATATAATCGGTGTCCTCCTCGCGTGGCTTGCGGAAGACGACGACATCACCCCGATCCGGCGCGGAGCCGAGCAACCGGCCCTCGAACAGCGGCGGCGAGAACGGGATCGAATATTTCGAGAAGCCGTAGCTCCATTTGGAGACGAAGAGGTAGTCGCCCACCAAAAGCGTCGGCATCATCGAGCCGGAGGGAATCGAGAATGGCTGGAACAGGAACGTGCGGATGATCAGCGCCAAAAGCAGCGCCTGCACGATGACCTTGACGGTTTCGCCGAAGCCGCCGCCTTGTTCCGCCCGTTCGGCCTCGTCGACCATGCCCTGCCCTTCATTGCCGTTTCGCGCCGCAAAACGTCGCTCGGCGCCTTCTATCGGCTCGCTTTCACCGGAGCAATGCACTGAATTGTTAAACTTCGTCGGAGATGCGCAGGCTTCCCCCCGCCGTGACCGAGCGTTGAGCCTTCTCGGCACTCCGAAGTGGTCTGGCCGGCGGCCGCCCTTCCAGAATGCGCCGCGTGCGGTGTTTTTGAAAGCTGCGCGCCGCGGCGAACACCAGCCCGTATGCCAGCAACCCGGCAGCGGTGCCGAGGGGAATCCCGCCGACGAGCATCGGCTTGACGATGGGCGTCCAGATCGAGGCGAAATCCATATGCGTCAAGGCGCGGCCAATCCCCGAGGGCGCCGTTCCATCGATCGTCCGCGAGGTCAGGAAGAACTGCCCGATTTCATAGGTCGCGCCCCAGATGAACGGAAAGCTCAGCGGGTTGCCGACCGCCGTTCCGAGCGCCGCCGACGCCATGTTGCCGGCGACCACATAGGCGAGCGCGAAGGCGAGCAGGAAGTGGAAGCCGATGAAGGGTGTGAAGGATGAAAAGACCCCCGCGGCGAAGCCGGCGGCAATGGCGTGCGGCGTCGCATTGAGCCGCAGAACACGCTTCTGCAGGTAACGGAACGAGCGCGAGAACGAGCGGCGCGGCCAAAGCAGCGTACGAAGCTTCGATCCAAACTTTTCCGGATGGCGTCGCCCGAACAGCATGCCCGTCGCATTCCTCATCTCGCCGGCGCACCGGCCATGGTCCACAACCTATATAGGACCTGATGCCGACATTCCGTAAACGGCTTGACGAGCACCGGCCATGGTCGCGGTTCAGAGCGTCCGGCTACCGGGCTTGACTGGCGGAATTGCGGCGAGTTCGGGCGGCAGCGCATCGGCCGGATAGGCCGGGACCGCATGTTCGGCCAGTGCGACCAGCGGCACGCCGACATCGGCTTTACCGGCGGAACGATCGATGATGCAGGCCGCCGCCGCGACCTCTATTCCCAGATCCTCCAGGCACGCGATGGTCTCGCGAATCGACAGCCCGGTTGTGACGATGTCCTCCACCACCACGACGCGGGAGCCGCGCGGCACCTCGAACCGGCGGAGCTTGAAGACCCCGCCTTCCCGCTCGACCCATACTGCCGGCACGCCGAGATGCCGTGACGTCTCATAGGCCGGAATCAGCCCGCCGATCGCCGGCCCGACGACGTAGTCGATGCGTCCAGGGACGTCCGCCCGAATCCGCTCGGCCAGGGCACGGCACAAACGCTCGGTCAAAGGCGGATGCATGAACACCCTGGCCTTCTGCAGAAATACTGGACTGCGCAGGCCGGACGTCAGGATGAAATGGCCTTCGAGATAGGCTCCGGCCTCGCGAAAGATCGCAAGCACGTCGTCGCTGGTCATATCGCCGCTGCTCCGTATTCGGCCAATTCCCGCTGCCGCCTATCAGGAGAACATCATACAGACAAATGGAGGGATAATTTGGTGGCTGGTGTAGGGCTCGAACCTACGAGGAGTCCGCAACACCTTTTACCAATTTTTTTCCGATGCGGCCGGTGGTCTTGATCAAGATCAAAGCCGCCTGCGCGCACTTCTTGCATGATTGATCTCAAATTGGCGCTCGGACTGCGTGCGCGACCATAGAAAAAGGCCGGATCGTTTTTTAAGCGCTGTTTCTTAGCGACTGAAGCGGGAAACGACCCTGTCCTCCCGACGCAGCAAATCAGGAAAGGCTTTGGAAGATGTTCGCAGCGGATCGCCGAAGTCTCGCACCCAATGTGAAGCCGGTTCAGCCCAATGATGCTTATGTGCCGGTAATGCCGGTCGTTACCGCTGCGCTGGCTGATCATCGTGGTGAGTTTCTGCGCTATCTCCTGCGCCGCCTCGGGGACAGGGATACGGCGGAGGACGTGCTTCAGAACTTCTGCTTGCGGGTAGTTTCCAGCAGCGTCGACCTCAGAAAGAGTGAAGGCGTGATTGCTTGGCTTTATACGGTGCTGCGGTCTGCCCTCACGGATCACTACCGACGGGAGGCCGCGCGACGGCGGCGGGAAGGCAGCTATGCGCGGGAGCAGACCACGCTGAGCGAAAATCCTGACGAAATCGATCTCGAAGATATCCCTTGCGAATGTTTTCGCGAACTCCTCCCCGCGTTGCGGCCGGACTATGCGGTGATCCTGCAACGGGACGATTTATCGGACGAACCCCGCGAAAAGACCGTAGCGAATCTCGGCATTACACCTGGAAACGCCAGAGTCCGGCTGCATCGAGCACGCCAAGCTTTGCGCGAAGCAATGTACGAATGCTGCGGCAGCTGTTGCGAACATGGTTTCAACAGTTGCACATGCGGCGACCGCCACCACTCGACTGGTGCGACAGAGATGAGCCAAGTCGCCTTTTCCTGACCGATTGGATCGCCTGCTTCGGCCATAATACCGCGTCGAATGCCTCATCGCGGAGCTGTGTCCGCCGATCGGTGCTTTGGGCCCGGTCGTTGAGGTGTCTGCACGTGGGGAAGCCCGGTGTCCGACGATCGCGACTGTGTGTCATTTGGGCAAGAGAGGCCTCGGCGCCGACATGACTGCTGGTCTGTCGAAAGTGCTGTAACGCCGCGCATGGTGTTCCGTCTGTTGTGAACCAAAGGCTAGCAAGAGACATCACGCGTCGACGCATTCGACGTCGTTTCCTGCGTTTGCCGCAAGGGTCATTGGCATGGAAAAGAAGGTCGACACGATGGGCTATGCGCAAAGTCCGCGACGTGAAGACGCCGCCTGGCGGGTCGAGGATTTTGACGCCGCGATCTTCGATCTCGACGGTGTGGTCACGCGGACAGCCCGCGTCCACGCTGCCGCCTGGAAGCGCCTGTTCGACGAGTATCTGAAGCGGCGGGCTGGAGCGACAGGAGCGCCGTTCCGCCCATTTCTCGATGACGATTACCGGCGCTATGTCGACGGCAAGCCGCGCTATGACGGGATAGAGAGCTTTCTGCAATCGCGTGGCATCGCGCTTCCCCCTGGCGCGGCCACAGATCCGCCCGATCGTGAAACCATCTCCGGACTCGGCAACCGCAAGAATCAGTATTTTCATAAGAGTTTGGAGAAAGACGGCGTCGAAGTCTTCGAGAGCAGCGTGGCGCTAATCCGCGAGCTGCGCGCACGCGGCGTCAAGACGGCGCTCGTCTCGTCCAGCCGCAACGCTCGTGCCGTCCTCGCCGCCGCCGGGCTCACGGATCTCTTCGACGTCTGTGTGGACGGCACCGACGCACACCAGCTCGACCTGAAGGGAAAGCCGCGGCCCGACATCTTCCTCGCCGCCGCCAAGGCGCTCGGCGTTCCGCCGAAACGGGCCGCGGTGTTAGAGGATGCGATCAGCGGCGTCCAGGCCGGTCGCGCCGGCAGCTTCGGCCTGGTTGTGGGTGTCGACCGGGCGGATCAGGCAGCGGCCCTGCGCAAGGCCGGCGCCGACATGGTCGTAGCCGACCTCGCCGCCTTGCATCTGCCGTCCCCCATGCCATCGGCGGGGCCCACATCGATGGAGCGGCGCGATGGCCGATAGCCGCTGGACGCTCGTGTATGAGGGCTTCGAGCCGGCGCAGGAAGGTCTCCGCGAGGCGCTCTGTACGCTCGGCAACGGCTATTTCGCGACACGCGGCGCGGCGGACGAGAGCGCGGCCGACGATGTCCACTACCCCGGCACCTATCTTGCCGGCGGCTATAACCGCTTGTCCACCGACATCGCCGGCCGCATGGTCGAGAACGAGGACCTCGTCAATCTGCCGAACTGGCTGCCACTGCGCTTTCGCCCCGAGGACGGCGACTGGATCAACCTGCGGCGCGTCGAAATCCTCGCCTATCGGCAAGAGCTCGATCTCGGCGGCGGCGTACTCGAACGCAAGGTGCGTATCCGCGACGACCATGGCCGCGAAACGTCCCTCCTCAGCCGCAGGCTGGTCCACATGGGACGACCGCATCTGGCGGCGATCGCGATCACGCTACTCCCGGAGAATTGGTCGGGCCAGCTTGTCGTGCGGACCGCCCTGGACGGGCGCGTCATCAATGGCGGCGTCGAGCGCTATGGCCCACTCGCCAGCAAGCACCTCGTGCCGCTTGAGACGCAAGTGCTGGGAGATGACGGCATGCTGCTCACCGCCGAGACGAGCCAGTCGCGCCTGCGGATCGCGGAAGCGGCGCGCACACGGATTTTCGAGGGCGACGATCTGCTCACCGTCGCGTGCGAGAGCCACGAGGAAGAGGGCTATGTCGGACAGGAACTGAGATTCGCGGTCGCGGAAGGAAGTTCCGTCACGATCGAGAAGACGGTGGCGGTCTTCACCTCGCGGGACCGGGCGATCTCCGAGCCGCGCCAGGCCGCGATAAAGGCGCTTGAACAAGCCGAGCGCTTCGACATGCTTCTGGAATCTCACAGGCGTGCATGGCGCGCTTTATGGAACCGCTGCGACATCGCCATCGATCAGGGCTCGCGCACGCAGATGATCCTGCGGCTGCATGTCTTCCACCTTCTACAGACGGTCTCCCCCAACACGGTTGATCTCGATGCCGGTGTGCCGGCGCGCGGCTTGCACGGCGAAGCCTATCGGGGGCATATTTTCTGGGACGAGCTGTTCATCCTGCCGTACCTGAACTTTCACCTGCCGGAAATCAGCCGGGCGCTCTTGCTCTACCGCTATCGGCGGCTGCCCGAAGCACGTCGGCTGGCGCGCGGGGCAGGTTACCGCGGCGCGATGTATCCTTGGCAGAGCGGCTCGAGCGGGCGCGAGGAAACCCAGACCCTGCATCTCAACCCGCGTTCCGGACGCTGGACACCCGACAACACCCATCTTCAGCGCCATGTCAGCGCCGCCGTGGCGTGCAATGTCTGGCGCTACTGGCAGACGACCGGGGATCTTGCGTTCCTGTCCTGGTACGGCGCCGAGATGCTGATCGAAATCGCCCGCTTCTGGGCGAGTATCGCGACCTACGACGAAGCCTCCGGCCGCTACCAGATTGGCGGCGTGATGGGACCGGACGAGTTCCACGACCGCTATCCGTGGCGAGACACGCCCGGCCTCGACAACAACGCCTACACCAATGTGATGGCGGTCTGGGTTCTGCGCCGCGCCGCGGAGGTTCTCGATCACGTCGGGGTCGAACGCCGTCGCGAACTCGAACACCTGCTTGGGCTAACAACCGAAGAAACCAACCACTGGAACGACATCGCCCGCAAGATGCGGCTGGTGTTCCTCAAGGACGGGATTATCGCCCCGTTCGAAGGCTACGGGGAACTTGAGGAGCTCGACTGGGAGGTCTATCGCGAGAAATATTCCGACATTCACCGGCTCGACCGAATCCTGGAAGCGGAAGGCGACACCGTCAACCGCTACAAGGCCTCGAAGCAGCCCGACGTCCTGATGCTGTTCTACCTGTTCTCCTACGACGAACTGCACGAACTGATCACGTCGCTCGGCTATCCGTTCGAGCCGGACGCGATCCAAAAAAATATCGATTACTACGTCCGGCGCACATCGGACGGCTCGACGCTGAGCCGGGTCGTTCAATCATGGGTCCTCGCTCGCGGCGACCGGAGCCGATCCTGGGATCTCTTCGTGACGGCCCTCGAAAGCGATATCTCCGACATCCAGGGCGGCACGACCGCCGAGGGTATCCATCTCGGTGCAATGGCCGGCACCGTCGACCTCGTCGAGCGTGGCCAGACGGCGCTGGAATTTCGCGACGACACGCTGTGGATCAGCCCATGCCTACCGACGAAGCTGCAACGCTTGCGCCTGAAGCTGCTCTATCGGGGCGATTGGCTCTATCTCGATGTCGGCTGCGACAGACTGACCGTCTCCGCGCCACATGGATGGCACGGCCCGGGAAAAATCGGCGTCCGAAACCAAGTGTATCCGTTCAAGGCCGGCGCCGTCCTGGAATTTTCCTGCGAGGTCACCCATGGCGGCTGGCGGCCAGTCTCGCTAGCGGGGGTACCCGATCCGGATGACCGGCCGGACGTCGATGCAACGACCGCGTCAGAACATCCCGGAGACACACAGCAATGAAGTTCGTCGTATTCGAAGCAGAATCCCGTGAGATTTCCTTCTTCGAGACGTTGAAGGGCTCGCACGACCTGGTTCTCCTCTCCCCGCCTTTGCGAAGGAAAACTGCTCTCCACTTTCGCGCGGCAAGTCCATACGACGACGACGCCCTTCGACATGGTCGTGCTCAACGAATTGGATCGCTTCCATCTGGCGATCACCGCCATCGAGCGGCTGCCGGATCGCGGCGGAGCAGCGGGCGAGGAAGCGATCCAGCAATTTCGCCAGCGACTTGCGACGCATCGCGCCTATATCGTCGACAAGGGCGAAGGCATGCCCGAAATCCGCGACTGGATGTGGCCATCAGATCCGATGCCGGAGACGGCCATGGGAGACAACGACGCTGAGTCTAGCCGATCCTCGTCCGCTCCGCTTCGAGGGCCGCTTCGGCCTTGCGACTGAATTCCGCGGGCGGATGGCCCGGTGAAATAAGTGGCAAGTATGAAACCACGATCGTACCGCTTCGCTTATAGGGCTGGCCGGGGCCCCAGAATTTCCCCGAATTGACCGCCACTGGCAGGACCGAGGTGCCGAGCTTGGCGTAAAGCAGTTCGACGCCGCGCCTGAACCGGATCGGCTCCACGTCCGACTTGCGTGAACCTTCCGGGAAGATGAGCACCGAGCGGCCGCTGGCAAGCGCTGCCCGACTTTGTTCGAGCATGGTCTTCAGGGCTCTTGCGCCTGTCTCGCGATCAATGATGATCATCGGGGATTTTCTCAAATACCACGACACGATTGGAATTCGCAGTAATTCCTGCTTCGCGATAATCGCGACGTTCGGGACGAGAACAAGAAAGGCAAGCGTCTCCCACGTGGATTGATGGTTGCAGATAATGAGGCAGGGCTCATGCGGAATGAACTCCCGACCGCATTCGACATACCGCAATCGGACCACATATTTCAGTCCGACCAGCGCCATGCGGACCCATAGACGTGTCGCCGCCCTAATGGGTCCGGGAGGTGATCCGGCTGCCCACAATACCAGTCTCCCGATCGCGAACGATGCCGTCCAAATGGCAAAAAGCCCATCGAAAATTTTCGACCTCAGCTTGGGGATGCTCATGCTGCGACCCACGACCTCCTACCCGGCAGGTCAGCAACGTGATGCGTGGCCGAACCGCTCACGTCGAGCTTGAAGGCGCGGAACAATCCGCAGCCGTTACTGTCGCGCGCTTTGAACGTTGTGTCGTGCTCCAGCCAGGCGATCCTATATTTTTTCAATGAGTTCCTGGCCTGACATCGCATTTGGAGAACTTGTGACACCGTCGTATCGCCTCTTGAGGTCGACGGAACGCCCGTAGTCGTGACCGAGGAACCAGCGAAGCTGCGCTCCCGTCTTTTCGGTACGCCGCCTAAAATGCTCGTGAACCAACCGCTTCCCATCCGCGGCATGCATGCGAGCCGTCCGTGCCGCTATCCCGCCGAAGTCGGGGATCGCGGCGTTCAAGTCCTCGACTCGCAATTTTGTATCGCCCATAGCCGATATTCCGCGTTGCCCATCGTGTCTACATTCCACTTCCAAGCGGACGATCCGCCCAACGACACGGCTGAATGAGGGGTGGGAGCCCGAGTGCCCGATGTGTGTATTGCCGGCATCACGACATAAAAGACGGAGCGTCATATAAAGCGTTACGGGCCGCGATGGCGAGATGCGAGCATCGCGTCGAGGAAGACAGCAGCTGGCATGACCGGGTCTGCCGAAAGCTGTGAAACCGACGACCCAAAGTCCCTTAGCCATTTCTGCGCTACGCGGATTACGCACCAGGCCCCATGTAGTTAGTCTCACGGGCGGAATATCCACCAGCGCGCAAGGATCGTGTTCCAGCAGGTGGCGCCAGGAAGATATTTGGTGGGTGATGTAGGGTTCGAACCTACGACCCGCTGATTAAGAGTCACTTCTTATCGGAAACTTTTCAAAGAGTTGGCTGCAAACTAAGTCGCGTTTGCCCTCATCGAAAACAACAGGTTAGGCGCGGTTTGCAAACCGCAAATCGCCGCTGATCTACCTGTACCGCCTGACCCGCCGCACCACCACCCCACACCAACAGAAAAGGAAGCACCCATGGAAATCCTTGCGATCCGCCCGGAACCACCCGGCGCGGCAACGAAACGGCTTGCGCATTTTGATGCGCAATTGACGCCGGACATCAGGATCTTCGGATTGAAGCTCGTCCAGACACCTAGCGGCCCGCGTGTCTACCCGCCGCGAGGCGGCGCAAACGCCTGCGCGACCTTCTCGCCGGCCTTCGCAATCGAATTGACCAGCGCCGCAATGGCAGCTCTCGACGGGGAAAACCGTGGCATCATTGAAGATAGTTGAAACGGCCGCCGCTTTTGCGGTTGCCGACCTGCGCCACCAATTGATCGCGAACGGGTATGTCCCGATTCCTGTCGCCGGGAAGTCGCCTCGCATTGTCGGTTGGCAGAAGCTCAAGCCGCTCGCCGATCACGTCGATGGGTTAATCCGGGCGCACCCCGATCATAACAACACGGGGCTGTTGACCGGCGATCTCGTGGCGATCGACATCGATGCGCCGGATGCCCCTACTTCAATGAAGTTGGTGGAAATGGTTCTGGACCTGCCGTGGGGCACTGCGTCCCCATGCCGCGTCGGCAAGGCGCCTAAGTGCCTCTTTATATTCCGCGCCACCGCGCCGAGGAAGAAAGCGACGACCGGCAAATTCCTCATCAATGACAAGCGATGCGAAGTCGAGGTGCTCGGCATCGGCAACCAGTTCGTCGCCTATGGCATCCACCCCGACACCAACGCGCCATATGACTGGAGCAATGGCGAGCCGACCGAAGTGGCATTTGCCGACCTTCCCGAGATCACGCCCGAGACGCTGGACACCTTCCTGGCCGCTGCACGCGAATTGCTGGCCGCCCGTGGGGAGCCGGAAGCTTCGAAGAAGAAGCCGGCTGCGGCGAATGACAATCGTCCTCCTGCGGCGGCAGGCGATGGGCCTTGGGCGGACATCAAAACCCGCGCCTTCGCGGATCTCGACGCATGGGTTCCGGCGCTGGGCCTTGATAGGCTGCGGCGGTATCAGGATGGATTCCTGGCAGTCGCGTCCTTTCGCCCTTCCCGCCGTGCCGGACTGGCGACGGCGAAGCGCGGACAGGCGTTGGAAATCTCGCCGGCTGGCAT
This sequence comes from Aurantimonas sp. A3-2-R12, assembly GCF_036016755.1. Classification (NCBI taxonomy): domain Bacteria; kingdom Pseudomonadati; phylum Pseudomonadota; class Alphaproteobacteria; order Hyphomicrobiales; family Aurantimonadaceae; genus Aurantimonas; species Aurantimonas sp. A3-2-R12. The sequence continues at coordinate 58,947 of NZ_JAYXIH010000025.1, forward strand.
TTGCGATCACTCTGACGGAAACAAGGGGTACTCGCCGATCGGTCTGGTCGCCGTCTGCCTTGGCCTGGAACCCGGCGCGGCTGCCGATTGGCTACGCGACCGCGTTGGGGGAGGTGCGCGGGTGGACACCACCCCGCCTGTCGCGCACGTGGCGCTGTTGGCCAACCACAAGGGGAACGGCAAGGGCAAGGATGTCCCGGTAGCCGCGAATGACAATGACCGCTTCGCCTCGATCGACGCGGACACCCTGCTTGGCATGACGTTTTCCCCAGTCAAGTACGTGGTGCCCGGCTATCTCGCAGAGGGCCTGACGCTATTGGGCGGCCGGCCGAAGCTGGGGAAATCATGGCTCGCACTCGGCTTTTGCGTCGCAGTCGCGAGTGGCGGCTCGACGTTAGGCGTGGAATGCGAGCCCGGCGATGTCCTCTATTGCGCCCTCGAAGACAACCAGCGCCGTTTGCAGGATCGCCTGCGCACGGTCATCCCCCGACTGAAATCGATGCGGCCGAGCCTGTCGCGGTTACGGTTGCAAACCGAGGCGCCCAAGGTTGGAGCCGGCCTTGTCGAAATGCTCGACGCGTGGCGGCAGTCGGTGGCGGATCCGCGCCTTATCGTCATCGACACATTGGCGATGGTGCGCCCGCCAAAGAAGGGCAACCAGGACGCCTACTCGGCAGACTACGAAGCCATCTCGCCCCTGCAACGCTTCGCCAGCGAGCACCGGATAGCGGTGATCGCTGTGACACACGTGCGAAAGGCCGAGGCCGACGACCCGCTGGAAATGATAAGTGGCACGAACGGTCTAACCGGCGCGGCCGACTCCACCATGGTCCTGTCGCGGGATTCGGATGGCGCGAAGCTTTACGGACGCGGGCGGGATGTCGAGGAAATCGAGAAGGCGCTCCGCTTTGAGGATGGCCGATGGACAGCCCTTGGCGACGCCGACGACGTGAAGCGATCCGGCGAGCGCCGTAAGATCATGGCCGCCATGAACGACGCCGGCAGAGCGTTGACGCCGGCCGAGATTGCCGAGGCGACAGAGATGAAACCGGCCAATGTCCGGTATCTGCTCCGCAAAATGGTCGAGGCCGGCGAAGCCGAGAAATGCGGATACGGCGCTTACAAGTCGGTTTAACCCCTAACTCTACCCCCCTCACAGCCCTCACACCCCTTACTCTCAATAATACGAAGAGTGAGGAGTGTGAGGAGAGTGAGGGGGGGGTAACGAACCGCCCTATCGGGCATCCCGAAACGAGGAGAGAACAAATGGGCCAGCACATGATCCCCATCACCCCCAAGCCGGGCCTGCACCCGGACACTGGAAAGCCTGTCATCGCCATCGGCGTTGACGCCACCAGCTTCTCGCCGAAAATGATTATCTTGATTTCGGACTCCCTCGGCACGCGCGCCGAAGTCGTCGATTTCGTGCGGAATCGCCCGCAATGATCGTTACGGCGAAACCCTGCCCGGTCGATCCGGTCTTCCGCCATCCCGTCACCACGCCGGCCGCGCGCCTTGCCACGCTCACTGCGGCGGCGCGCGAGGCGATCGGCAGCACCGAGGATGGCACCACGCTCGACGGGCTGGCCCGAGCCCTGGACGCCACCCACGCCGAAGCGCGCGACACGGCGCAAGCCATTGGCAGCGCGGCCGTGTGGTATTGCTCGAGTCGAGGGTGGAGGATACGGATTCGCTCGCCGCAGGAGCGCAGGCTTGTGGCAGCGAACGACAACACGCCCATGGGGTACCGCGCATGACTACCCGGCCGGCAGGCAGCACCGGGCGCCTCACTCTTCGGTATTGCTATTACAGGTTTTCTCACGCGTGCGCGTGCGCAAGCGTGAGCGATGGGGCGGCTCGCAGGATGGTAACGGCAACAATCGCAGACCGGCGCGGTACTGTCGCACGCGACGCCGCAGGTTTTAAGGCGGGACGCCCGCAAGGCCACGGGGCGGGGCACATCTCCACGGCCTCGCCGGCCCGCACCCGCGTCCCCAGCAACAGCGTTTCATTTCCAATATAGGAAATCGGGATTAGAAAATGATTACAGTCAACGGCCGCAGATTCGTAAGCCGATATACCGCGCCGGGAGAAATTTGGTAGCGCCCGCCGCGCCTGCGCCTTGGCGAAGGCGCGGCGCCGTCTTCGTCGCCGACAAGCACCGCTCCAAGGCGGTGGTGGAAGAGTTCCTCGGCGATCATCGCCCNAGGCGCGGCGCCGTCTTCGTCGCCGACAAGCACCGCTCCAAGGCGGTGGTGGAAGAGTTCCTCGGCGATCATCGCCCGGATTACTGAATCTCCGACCGCTATGGCGGCCAGATGGGCTGGGCCAGGCGAGAACATCAGATCTGTCTCGCGCATCTGATCCGCAACGTGCAATACGCGATCGAGGCTAGCGACGCCGTCTTTGCGCCGGGCCTGAAGGGCCTGCTCAAACGCGCCTGCGCCATCGGGCGTCGGCGCGAGCGCCTCGCCGACGCCACGCTCGAGACCTACGAGGCCGACCTCGATCGCCGGATCGACCGCCTCATGGCCCTGGTCCCGAGCCACCCGGCCGGCGACAAGCTGCGGACGGTCGTCAAGAAAACCCGCCGCCATCTCTTCGTCTTCGTCCAAAACCGTGATCTGTCGGCGACCAATAACGGCTCGGAGCGGGCGCTGCGCCCCTGTGTGGTCTATCGCAAGATCACCAACGGCTTCCGCAGCGAATAGGGCGCCACCCTCTACGCGGATATCAGGTCCGTCGTCGAAACCGCGCGCCGAAGATCGATCCGCGCCATCGACGCCATCTGCATCACCCTCGACGAACGGCATCTGCCGATCGGCACATAGAGCGGGCCATCGCCCGCTTGCGGCCCGCAAAGTCTTCATGCAAAACATGGGGGATCGAGGCGTCGTCGCCAATGTCTGATGCCGACAGGATGCGAAGATCGTGGCCAAGACCAGCGCGCCGAAGACCAGTGCCAGCATGAACATCATCACTGTGAAGGTGACGCTGCGCGGCACGAAGCCGCCGGTCTGGCGCCGGCTGGTCATGCCCGGCACGATGACGCTCGGTGACCTGCACCAGGCGATCCATGCGGCGATGGGCTGGCATGATGGCCACCTCCATGCCTTCGACAGGGAATGGTCGAGTAGCTAATCCATTCGGCTTCGCCCTCACAGATCCGGGCATGCGGCTTTCCCGCACCCGGCTCCTCCCGGAAGTAACCCGCATTAAGCTGCTCGTG
>NZ_JAYXIH010000026.1:0-61219 GCF_036016755.1 Aurantimonas sp. A3-2-R12
GAAATACTTCGTGATCGCCGCCGTCAACGACGTCTTGCCGTGATCAACGTGACCAATCGTCCCGATGTTCACATGCGGCTTGTTGCGCTCGAATTTGCTCTTGGCCATCGCCGACTCCCAACTTCGCAGGCGGTTATTTTCCGGCGCCACATAGCGAGTGCAGCCGGCAATGACAAGCGTCTGAGCCGCGACGGGCCAAACCAGCCGACGCAACGCCTGGCGACACACGATCGATTTCAGGGACATGCGGGAAACGTCGGACCCGCGGGCCGGACTATGATTTTGAAGAGGGAGGCGGGGATTTTGGAGCGGGTAGCGGGAATCGAACCCGCATATTCAGCTTGGAAGGCTGCTGCTCTACCATTGAGCTATACCCGCACTTCTAGCAAACGGTCGGCAGTGGTGGAGGGGGCTGGATTCGAACCAGCGTACGCATAGCGAACGGATTTACAGTCCGTCTCCTTTAACCACTCGGACACCCCTCCGAACTGCCGCCGACACGCGCAAGCGCTTGGCCGTACATGGATCGCGGCGGCGCATTCGCCAACCCCCGCGGTTCCGAGCGGCCTTATGAAAGGCGCGGAGCGATCTGTCAACGGCGCGTGGCCGTTGCATCGACGATCGGCGGGGTCCGGCCTACGCATCGTGTTTCGCCGTATCCGCTCTTGCGACGATCCGCGCGCATTGAGCCCTGACGCCAGCTACGATAAGCAGCAGCGATGAGCGACGAGCCCACGACCCACACACCCAAGGATTCTCATTACGCCAATCTGCGGCGCGCCCATCGCGACCGCAAGCGCGGCGATGGCGAGTTGCCGGCTCGCCCGGACAAGCGGGTCCAACCCGGTCGCCCGGACCCGGCGGGTCGCGTCCGGCTCTACGGACTGCACACGGTCGCCGCGGCCCTCCGCAACCCGCGGCGCAAGCTCCATCGCTTGCTGGCAACGCGCAATGCGTTGGCTCGGCTCGACATGGCCGAGGATCAGCTCCCCTGCCCGGTCGAGCTCGTCGAGCCAAGGCAGCTTGATTCCGAGCTCGGAAGCGACGCCGTTCATCAGGGCGTGATGTTGGAGGCCGATCCGTTGCCGGCCGGTCGGCTGGCCGATCTCGGCGAGGCCCGCCTCATCCTCGTGCTGGACCAGGTGACCGACCCGCACAATGTCGGCGCGATTCTGCGCTCGGCGACGGCCTTCAGCGCCGATGCGTTGGTCACGACCGCCCGCCATTCGCCCCAGGAAGGCGGCGTTCTCGCCAAGGCTGCCTCGGGAGCGTTGGAGCACGTTCCGCAGATCGAAGTCGTCAATCTTGCCGAAGCGCTGATGGATCTGTCGAAACGCGGCTTTCGCACCGTCGGCCTCGATTCGGAGGGGCCGGAAAATTTCGAGGCGGCGCTGTCGGGTGACAAGATCGCCATCGTCCTCGGTGCCGAGGGCAAGGGACTTCGCCAGAAGACCAGGGCGACGGTCGATGTGTTGGCGCGGCTGGAAATGAGCGGCGCGATTCGCTCGCTCAACGTTTCCAATGCCGCCGCCATTGCGCTCTACGCGACACGGCGTCACCTCGGCTGACGGCTTCCGAGCGCGCGAATCCGCGCAGTTCGCGGGCGATTCGGAACGCGGTTGTCACCGATGTCGCAGGGATGCTGGTTGCCCATGTTTCTGGGTCGGACAGGGTCTGACGATCGGAAGAATGGTGCCGGATGAGGGGATTGAACCCCCGACCTTCGGTTTACAAAACCGCTGCTCTACCGCTGAGCTAATCCGGCCCGGCGCGGCCCATAGCATATTTGTCAGCCCTATGCAGCGGGTTTTTGACCCGCGGAAAGCCACGGCGGCGCTTGGCCTCAGCCGCCCGCCGCGCTAGGTCTCAAACCTCGACACTGCGGCGCCGATCCGCATCCTTGAAAAGCCGAGCCTCGCGCCGACCGATGTCACGCCCAGTCCAATCCATCACCTTCGTTGCCAGCGAAAGCCCGGCCGCCCAGGAGGCCGCCCACCGGCTTTCCGCGCTCTACGGCAATGATCGCGAGGAAAATGCCGAGGTGGTGGTCGCGCTCGGGGGCGACGGCTTCATGCTTCAAACGCTGCACCGCTTCATGGGCAGCGGCATACCGATCTACGGCATGAACAAGGGCACGATCGGCTTCCTGATGAACGATTATCGGGAGGACGGCCTGAGAGAACGTCTGGCGGCGGCGATCGAAAATGCCATCCATCCGCTCGCCATGACCGCCGTCGACGCCGCCGGCACCGTCCACAAGGCGTTGGCGATCAACGAGGTGGCTATTTTCCGACAGTCCTACCAAGCTGCCCGGCTGCAAATTTCGATCGACGGCAAGGTCCGGCTGGACGAACTCGTCTGCGATGGCGTGATGGTGGCGACCCCGATCGGATCGACGGCTTATAATCTGTCGGCGCAAGGCCCGATCATCCCGGTCGACGCGCCGTTGCTGGCCTTGACGCCGGTGAGCCCGTTCCGCCCACGTCGTTGGCGCGGAGCGCTGTTGCCCAATCACCAGACGGTCGAGATCGTCGTCCTTGAGCCCGAAAAACGTCCCGTGAATGCCGTCGCCGACGCCACCGAAGTAAAGTCGGTCCACCGGATCACGATTTGCGAATCGCTCAACGATACCGGTCTCATTCTGTTCGATCACGATCATTCGTGGGACGAACGGATTCTCGCCGAGCAATTTCGCTATTAGGGAGCGCGGCCCGAAAGCCCCCTCCCCAGCCCGGAAGCGGCCGGCAGATAAGGCTGCGACCGGGATTGCTCGGGACAGACTCCAGAATCGCGAAAACATTGCCCTCGGTGTCTTTGAACGAGACCAGAGACCCGACGTCGGGAATCAACGTTTTCGGTTGAATGATCGAGCCGGATTCCGCTTCGATTCGACTGGCACAGTTCTGTCGAACCCGTTCAGGCGGCCAGCTTCCTGGCCTGCTGCCGTGCCGCGTCCCGTTCGGTCTCGCCGGCCAGCCGATGCAGAAACCGCATCATGGCCTCAAAGCCCGCGGTCCGCGATCGGTCACCCGAGGTGGCAACGAGCCGCTGCATGATCAGCTGCGGCACGTCCTCTGCGGCGGCGATCCGTTTGCCGGATGCGATCTCGCGCCAGACCCCCACGGCGATCAGGAACAGCGGCGCGGCGACGGACGGAAGCCCGCATGTAATGACCATGGTCCGAAATGCGCCGTCGCGCCCCTCGGCGAGGATCGAGCGGACCCGCAGTTCCGACATCGACGACAACCGCACCAGCGCGGCGGCGAACAGGTCAATATTGCCGGCGCAGACCGTGCGCAGGAGGAAGGCGACATTGAGCTGACCGCTGGCCCGCAAATGTTCGACCAAGGCGGGAATTTCGACCTCCGGAACGGTTTCGGCGAGCATCGCCGTCGCCCGTTCACAGGCGTCGGAAGCCAGTCGCTCGGCCCGATCCGCGCCGACCAGATTGCATAACATCGGCAGCGCTGCGAGCGCCTGGCCCGTGCGCAGGATCATCGTCTGGCGCACAGTGGCAGGCAGTTCACGACGATCGAGCAGCGCTCCGCGCACCGACGCGTTGGCGCCATGCCGTTCGGCAATTCGCCGGAAACTCACACCAGCGATCGCGGCGCCTCGGTTTTCGAGCAACGATATGCAGCAGCCCGGTTCCGCGACCTCGGCGATCGCGGCCGCGACGCGCGTCGATACCACGCGCCGGGTGGCGATCGCAGTGCGCAATTCGGCGGACCCGCTTGCCGCCAGGTCGATCAGCTCGTCGTCACGAAGCGCCGGGGAACGGCTGGCGACGACGCAGGCGATCGCCGGATTGTCCTCGCAGAGGCTGAGGAGCACCGTCCGGGGAACCCGGCTGTCATCGGCAAGCCCCTCGGCGAGCGCCAGACGAACTTTCGGCGACGGATCGTCGAGCATCAGGGTCAAGGCCGCCTGGGCCCCGGACTGCTCCTCGGCCGTGATGCGGCCCTCGACGAAGGCGCGCGCGAGAATTGTCGCGCCCTCCGCGCGCTGGGCGCTATTGGCCGTCTCGCACCATTTGACGAACCGCTGGACGATCATGGGAAACGCGACCTCTACCGCTACCGACTTCACGGTCGATACTGGCCAGCAAAGGTTTAGGTTTCGTTCACCATAACGATTCGTCCCGGTACAGGCTGTCCGCAGGGCCCTCTAAACGTCGGCGCCATCGGGGGTTCGGGGCCGCGCCATCTGGAAAACCTGGTCGGTCACCGCATAGTCAAGATAGCCGAGCCGGGAGAGCGGCGCCGCAAGGGCCATGTCGATCATGCCGTCCCTAAGAATCGCCTCGTCGATATGAATCCCGACCACCTGACCGATCACGACGACGTTCTCCGACGCTTCGCCGTTCAGTCCGGTCGGTCGAAACGAATGGGTCACCCGGCACTCCAGCGCCGCCGGACTCTCGGCGACACGGGGTGCGGAAACCAGCCTGGACGGGGCCTCGGTCAAGCCCGAAAAACCAAACTCGCTGGTTCCGCGCTCGGCAACCGCGGACGTCCGGTTCATCTGCGCGGCGAGCTGGCGCGTCGCGAGATTGGCGACGAACTCGCCGGTTTCGATCGCGAAACTGGCGGAATCCTTCATGCCGACCGAGGAAAACATGACGAGCTTCGGCCGATCGCTGATCGCGTTGAAGAAGCTGTAGGGCGCGAGATTGACCGAGCCATCCTTGGCCCGCGTCGAGATCCAGCCGATCGGCCGCGGCGCGACGATCGCCTTGAACGGGTCGTGAGGCAGGCCATGATCGTTCCGGTCGGTCGTGTAGAACAGCATCACCCCTGACCCGGCGCGCGCGCTTCGCTGACGACATCGGCCAATGCCGGGCGCGGACGCTCCTTAGGCGGTTCCTGCGGCGTGCCCACATGGATGAACCCGACGACCTTCTCCTCCGCCTGAATGCCGAGGATGGCCTTGGCCTCGTCGTCATAGGCGACCCATTCCGTTACCCAATTCGCCGCGTAACCCTTGGCGTGAACAGCGTTGGCGAGATTCATCGCCGCCGCGCCGCCGGACAGGATCTGCTCCCAGACCGGTATCTTCACATGCTCTTTCGCGGTCGAAACGACGGCGATCACTAACGGACTGCGGCTGAAGCGGGTGGCTTCGACCCGCCGCCGCGTCTCGGACAACGGCTCGTCCTCACGTCGTTCGATCAGCGCGGCGAGCGCAGCACCGATCCGCTCGGCCGATTCGCCGCGATAAAGGATGAAGCGCCAGGGCGCGAGCTTGCCATGGTCGGGCACACGAATGGCGGCCGATAGTATCGCTTCGAGCTCCGCTCCCTCGGGCGCGGGTGCGGCCAGCATAGGGATCGGCACGGATCGACGGGTGGACAAGAGCGTGAACGGATCGGTCAAGAGGGTATCTTTCGCTAACGGTCAGGCGAAACGGTCGCGGGACTCGGGACGATTCGTGGACCGCGGGTTATGGCGAACGTCAATCGCCCGAACCGACGCCATCGGAGACGACCGCCGCCACGTCCGAGGTCAGAACCTCCACGTCGGTGTTCTCGCCGGCCCGGACTTCGAACTGTCGCTGATAGACCTTGTCGCGGTTCTTGGCCACGATCACGTAATCGCCCGCCGCAAGCACCATCGACGGGAAGGCGCCGACGCTCTCGCGCACCACGTCGCCAGAGGCGGTGGTGATCGACCAGGCGGTGTCGGCGATCGCCTCACCGCCTGGTTCGCGCACCAGCTTCATCGTCAGCAACGCCGCCCGGTGCTGCAGTCTGGCCTCGGTGAGTTTGCCGGATTCCACTCTGATGTCGGCACGAACCGATGCGTTCACCGAGCCGTAGCTGGAGACTACATGGTAGGTATCGGCGTTCAGCCGCAGCACCTTGTCCGGCGGAACGTCGCTGGCGACGAGATCGCGATCGGAATCGTCCTCGGCATCGGTGTAGACGTCGAATTTCAGCTTCGTCGGATCGATCGCCGATCCATCGGCGGCAATCGCCTCGAGCTTGAGCCCACCCGCCCCGAGCACGACGGTTTCCCGCGTCCTGACGCCGGAAAACTCGATCCGCTTGACGACGCCGGCCCGGCCGAAGCCGACATGCAGGATGTAGGAGCCGGCCGGCACTTCGAAATTCGCAACGCTGCTCTGCGAGGAGGCGATGAGCGTCGGTCTACCGTCGATCGCCGGGATCGCCGAAAACAGCCGCCAGACGAGGCCGTTCGGTATTGCCTCGCTATCCTCGGTCAGCCGCGCCTCGAGAATCAGTGGCGCGCGCGGGGTGATCACGTCCTTGCTCGGCATGTTCTGCGGAGCATAGGCCGGCAGTCCGGGAAGCGTGATCGCGGGCGCGTTCGGCCGCCCCAAGGACGATGGCAGGGCGATCGGCTCGAAGCGGCGCAGCGATCCTTGTGGCGCGGCGCCGACATCGCGCGAGTCCGGGAGCAGTTCCGTCGCCGAGGGCGAGACGTACCCGCCGGGCTCGCGCGATTCGTCCCCGTTGAAGAGCCCGCGAACGCTCCGGTCGAGCAGCGAAGGTATCGGGATGTCCTGCGCCGCCACCGGGGCGCCCGCCAGCAGCATGGCACCGAGGATCGCCAAAAGACGTGCGTCAACGAACAATGCTGCGACCCCTCACGATGCCACCCCTTCACAGGGTTCTTGATCGCAGATCATGGACGAATTCAAGGCGCCCGGTCTGCGATCGGGCGTAAACCGAACACATAGCATGGAAAATGTTCGCTCTGGCGTCGGGAAGGTCGCGACCGGGCGCACGCTTCCACGGCCTCGCTGAAATACAGCGCGGATCGCCAGGACGACGTGGTGAATCGGCTCAGACGGCGAGACGGCGGCGCGAACACCAACCGTGCCCCGACGCGATCATCGTCAGGGCACGGCGCTATGGTTTACTGGCGCAGCGGCGTCAGACGAAATCGATCACCTCGACCGCAATCTGGTTCGCGGCAATCAAATTGTGCCCGCCGTCATAGGCTTCAAGCCGGATGTCGAACTCGGCTGGGCCGAAACCCGGAGCGTAGGGTTGCTGACCTGGCGTGTTCGGATCCGCGTCGATGAAATCCTCGATAAACCCGAATGCGTAATTTTCCGAGTTCTGGGCCACATTGGCGTTGCCGCCGTCGTCGCCGATACGCGGGATTCCGTCCTGATCGACCCAGATAAAGCCGGTGTCGTTGGGGACCGCCACTCCCGGGTCAACCATCGTCAGCTCACGAAACTCGGTGCCGGCTGTCGGATCGACATCGATCAGTAGCTTGAAAGTGAAGTCGGACAGATCTGTCGTCGCCCCATCGAGCCCGGTGGCGATCGAGTAGTCGAAGCTCCACGCCGCCCGGTTCGCGTTGTTTGACGACGAGCCGTTCGTGGTGGACTGCGCTCCATCTTCCACCTGGAAATGGACCGTTCCGTCGGCATCTACCGATACCGGATCCTGGCTTGGTCCCTGTCGATACTTGACGGCAAGCGCCAGTTCGACTCCGGCGCTTTCGCTTTGCGTCACAACGAAATCGTTGACCGAGTTGCCACTACCAACGAACATCTTGCCACCGTCCTGTGCCGATGCGTCGATCTGCGTGTCGACGCGCGTGGTCGCACCCGTGGCGGTATTATAATAAACGTCATCGTCAAGATCGGCGGTGCCGTTGTTAAAGAGGATCGTTTCGACCTTCTTGAACTCGTAAATCCCGCCGGTGGAATCGGTCACGGTGACCTTGTCGTTGCCGGTCCCCTTGCGCGCGAAATCGAAATCCTCGAACGAACTTTCGAAGATCGCGATGTCGATGCCCTTCTTACCGTCGTAGCTGAAATCCGGGTCCCCAATCTGGAACACATCATCCAAATTGGTCCCTTTGACTTTCGAGAGTTTTGCGCTTTTTGCCATCGACTTTCCCCAAAGTTTTCACCGCACCGGAAAATATCCATCTGTCAGGCGGCTTAGTAAACCCCGGACACAGCATTCTCTTCGTCAAGCGGAGATACGTACTGCGGAATACGGCATGTCGTAATGTGATGCCGATTATTCATTCTTGGCACCAAGCCACTGTTAGGTCAGCTTTTGTAACTCTCCGCGCCCCGGTCATGGAGGGACCGGCTTTGCAGTCCGTTCTCCTCCGCTCCGTGAATATTTATACAGTCATAGACATGGACGGTGCCGAGATGGCGCGCCTACTCCCCCGCCTGCTCGAAATCCATTGCGACGCCGTTTATGCAGTAGCGCAAACCGCTCGGTGGCGGACCGTCGGGAAACACATGGCCGAGATGGCTACCGCAGCGGCTGCAATGACATTCGGTCCGCACCATGCCGTGGCTGCGGTCTTCAGTGATACCTACGGCGCCGTCCACCGGCGTATCGAAACTCGGCCAGCCGGTACCACTCTCAAATTTCCGACCGGCGACGAACAGCGGCTGCCCGCATCCGGCGCAGGTAAAGGTCCCTGCCCGCTTCTCGTCGAGCAGCGCACAACTTCCCGGCCTCTCGGTGCCGTGCCCGCGCATCACCGCGTATTGCTCTGACGTCAGCATTTCACGCCACTCGGCGTCGGTTCGTTTCACGGGATAGGTCTTGGTATCCATTTTCAGCTCCTTTCGGCAACGGGCCATCGATTCGGTTCAGTAATCAGAAACCGCGCCGACGAGCACGACCGCGCGTCGGGGCGCGGCGATTCGGCCCAAACAAGATCGAGGGTCAGCGGCCCCGGCTTTTCTCGTAGCGCGCGCGCGTCTCGGCATCGGGCGGATAAAGACCCGGCAGCGGAACTCCCTTGTCCACTTCGGACATGAGCCAGGCTTCCAGTCGCTCCTGTTCGAGGCAGGCATCCTTCACCTCCTCGACGATCGCGGCCGGAATGACGACTGCCCCGTCGTCGTCGACGACGATCAGATCGTCCGGAAAGATTGCGACCCCCCCGCAGCCGATCGGTTCCTGCCAGCCGACGAAGGTGAGCCCGGCAACGGAAGGCGGCGCCGCCACGCCGGCGCACCAGACCGGCAATCCCGTCCCCATCACACCGGCGACGTCACGCACCACCCCGTCGGTGACGAGGGCCGTAACGCCGCGTTTGGCCATGCGGGCGCACAGAATGTCACCGAAGATTCCCGCATCGGTCACTCCCATCGCATCGACGACCGCGATACAGCCGTCGGGCATGGCTTCGATGGCGGCACGGGTCGAGGTCGGGGAAGACCACGATTCCGGTGTCGCGAGGTCTTCCCGCGCCGGCACGAAGCGCAGGGTGAAGGCGCGGCCGACGAGCCTGTCTTGTCCAGGCACCAGCGGCACGGGCCCGCGCATCCAGACATTGCGCAGTCCACGTTTGAGAAGAATGGTGGTGATGGTCGCGGTCGTAACCGACCGAAATGCCGCAATGGTCGATGAGTCGCTCAAGTGTCTGCCTCTCCATGAATCGATTGCGAATGTGGGATAGCACCGGCCGAAGCGGCGTCAATGCGCGCGGTGGCGCCGCACCTTATTACCGAACGCGGATCAGTCCTGGAGGGGTGCGGCAAATGCAAGCTCTTGCGAGCCGCAGCGCCGCACGCCGGCGGTTGCCATGTCGCGCCAGGCGCGCTCGAGCGAGCCGTCGAGATCGATCCCCCGACAGACGTCCTCGATCACGGTGACATCGAATCCGGCCGCGCGCCCGTCGAGAGCGGTCCAATTGACGCAGAAGTCAGTGGCGAGGCCGACCACGAAGATGCGCTCAACAGCCCGTTCGGCGAGATAGCCGGCCAGGCCGGTCTTCGTGGCATGATCGGCTTCGACAAAGGCGGAATAGCTATCGACGGCCGGATGAAAGCCCTTCCGTACGATCATCTGTGCGCCGGGAACATCGAGGCCCGGATGAAACGCCGCGCCACTTGTGCCCATGACGCAGTGGTCGGGCCAAAGAACCTGGGGACCATAGGCGAGGCCGATCGTCTCGAACGGTTCGCGGCTATGGGTGGAGGCGAAAGACACATGTCCGGGCGTATGCCAGTCCTGGGTCAGGACCACGACACCGAAATGCCGGGCCAGACGATTGACCAGCGGCACAACGGCGTCTCCATCCGGCGCCGCAAGCGCCCCGCCGGGGCAAAAGTCGTTCTGAATGTCGACGACGATCAACGCGTCGGCGGGAGCAATCTCTATTATTGTCATCGGCAAAAGATGGCATCATTTCGCGACGCCGCAAAGCGCCTCACGACGATCAGCGCTGAGGCCCGCCATTGGATGGACCCCAGCGCCTTGTCATGTCTTTGTCAGCGTAGCGAGAGCGAGGCGCGCAGATCCGCCACCGGCGCCACACGCACCGCGTCGCCCGTCCGCTCGATGAGCAGCTCGGTGTTCGGGTTTCCAAGGCTTGAAGGAACCTGAATGGTCAGGCTCTCTCCGTCGGAGAGCATCGAGACGAAACGCAGGGCGCTTCCGGTCTCGCCCGCCTGGAGCGTCGTGACGACCCGGAAATCATCGCCTTCTACCGTGTAGTAGGCGGCGCCGGTGACGTCACCGAGCGCGATGCTCTGGGCGGCCAGCGGCTTCAACTCGGCACCGTGCGCAGCGCCGAGGCCGGCCACCGTGAGGGCGGCGGCAACTAAGATGGTCTTCATAATCCTGGTCCTTCGAAATTTTCAGACCTCCCGGATCGAAAGCTATGTCTGATTGCTGCGGCGCACAATGGCATGGCAGCCATGATAATTTGCGGGGGCGGAGGATGTCTGGCGCTCAAGGCGTATTCGGGCTCACCCGCTCAGATGATCCACCGTTCAGCCCCCAGAGATCGCAAGAGACAGGCAGACTCGACACAAAATCGCCATCTCGCCACACCTTAGCCGGAATTCTGCTCCTCACAGGGCTTTGGCGGGATTCCTAGCCCCGAAAAAGCTCAGGCAGCGGCCGTTTCGACAAGGGCCAATGGCTGTGCCATGGCTGCCTACAAGACCGCGACAGTCGACGATGAGTTCCGCGATGCGGTCCACTGAGCGAAAGTTACCGATCATGCGCCTTCCCGCAACCGTCGCGATACTCTTCACGCTTTCGGCGTGCGTGAGCGGAGGAGACGAACTCGACGTGCTGCGATTGACCGCGCCCGAGGACGATGCGCATTGCCGCAGCCTTCTGATTCAGCCGGGCGAATTGGTCTATGCCCAATGCAGACTGGCACTCCGAAAGACCTATTTGACCGATTACGGGACCCGAAAGGCCACCGTCGAACAGGCATACGGACCGGTGTCGGAAACACTCGACCAGGCTCTGCGAGCCGACGCGTTCTGCAACTACGACGAAAGCGTCAAGGCATCGGTGGAGTCGCAGGACGAAACCGCCGCTGCCTACCTCGCCTACGCCAATTGCGAGACGACACGGCAGCGCCTCCAGGACGAGATCACCGCCTCGACAGGTGCCGACGGCGCCGGTGTTATGGCTGAAGAGCAACCACGGATCATCCAGCAGAACATTCATGCGGTTCGCGAGGCAAAGGCCGTCATCAACGGCCCCATAACAGCTGACGCCACCCTATGAGACAAGTCGACGGGCTTGGACACGCCCTCTGTGGGGACCTTCTTTGGCCTCCCCGGGCTCGGGCCCCCGCGATTCTCGCGTTCCGTTGCAGGATTTAACGAAGGTTGAGGCCATATAGCCATAGGGGCCAGACCGCTTCCCTGAGAGACCCAATTCCGCAGGAATGTCGGGAATTTCGGGGAAATGGTCAGTAATGACGTCGAACACGCAAGTGACTGTTAACTTTACGGTCACAGCGGACTAAAGGTTCAAGGGCAGCTGTGTCTTTTCCGCACTTGCTCCTATCGCCTAAAAACAACAGGTTGCCCACGCACCGGCCGCACTAGCGTCGGGAACTTAAACTGCGGCATAAACCGTCAGAGACTGATAGGTAGTTATCATGAAGAAAATCGTCATCGCATCGGTCGCGGTCTTCGCTCTCGCAACCTTCGCCGGTTGCATGGGCAAAGGCATCGGCAAGGGTAAGGGCAAGGCGCCGATCGCGGCTCCGATCGTCGTCGAAGAGCAGACCTACGTCACCAAGGGTTAATCCTTGTCTCTTGGGGGAAGCGTTGAATAGCGCTTTCCCCAAGCGCCTTCAGGGCCGAGGATGTGTCGCGCGTGGGGACGGCGGCGATCGTATAGTCGACCTGCGGACGCGTGAGTTTCCAATCTCGAAAGGCCGACCATGGCTTCATCTTTTCTAAAATTCGCCGTCATCGCCCTGCTTGGCCTAACTGCCGCAGGCTGTTCCTCGACGGGACCAAACACTATGACGTCCGGGGCACCCCTGACGTCGGCATCCTCTCTCGTCACTCCCGCGGCTTATACGCCTGCGGTCGAGGACAGCGACGTTGCCCGGCGAGCCAAGCCTTATTTCGTTGAATTCCGCGCTCGTTCGGCGCAGAGCTACGGCCACACCTTCGCGGTGTTCGGCAAGCTCGACCAGAATGGCCGTGTGCCGATCGATTCGAATGGCGTGCTGATTCCGAGCATGACCGAGATCACCGGCTTGGCTCCGGCCTCGACCAGCAACATTCCCTATACGATCGGCCATGTCCTGCCCGTTCCATCCGAAACCGGACCGAGCGACGGCGACAGCGAGAACGCCTATATGACGGCGTATTACCGAATCGATCTGACAGAGGCCGAATACCGCGGCCTCGTAGCCAAGATCCGTTATCTCAAGGCGAACCGTCCAGTTTGGCATGCCGTGCTCTACAATTGCAGCGCCTACACCAATGAAATTGCCGAATATTTGGGCTTGGAGACCGTCAATCCGCTGCTCTTCCCCAAGAACTACATCAACGCTCTGAAGCGGGCGAACACCTGATTCAAACATCGTCGGCGGAGCGCCGGTCCGGTGAACGTGACGAAAAACCCGGCTTCCACGCCGGGTTTTTTTGTGCCGGACTCGTGCCGTTAGAGACTCGAAGATCGGCGGTCGACGACAGTGACCACGAGCGTTTCCGCCGAGACTGATTCGGGACCGCTACGGCCCCGGACGATCCAGGCTCGCTACCAGGTCGGCGAAGCGCTCACCCTGCACCGTGACATGGGCTCGCAACTCCCGTTCAGCCGCCTCGCCATCACCCGCGCCGATGGCCGCGACGATCCGCTCATGCTCGGCGAGCGACTGGGGTGTCCGTTGGGCCACACGCAGCTGCAGGCGCCGATACGCCTTCAAGCGCTGGTGCAGGCGTTTCGCCTCGGCAATGAGAAACGCATTGCCGCACGCTTCGTAGATCAAGTGGTGAAAGCGTTCGTTCTCGTAATAATAGGCATCGGAATCGCGCGAGCGCGCCGCCGCGGCGCAGGCTGCATGGGCCTGGTTCAAGCTCTGCAACGCCTTGGCATCCGCCCGGCGCGCCGCAAGACGTCCTGCCATTCCCTCCAGTTCGGCCATCACCTCGAACATCTCGACAAGCTGGGCGAGGCCGACTTGGCGCACGAAGGCGCCCCGATTCGGGATCTGTTCGATCAGCGCTGCCGATGCGAGTTGGTTGATCGCCTCCCGTATAGGAGTACGGGAGACGCCGAACCGCGCGGCCAACGCCGATTCGTCCAGACGATCACCGGCGCCCCAGGCTCCCGTGACGATCTCCTGTTCCAGAACATCGCGAATTTCGCCGGCCTTGGGACGCACCAGCGGGCCCCGACCTTCGCTGGAGGGCCGCGCTACGGTGGCCATGTCATCGGATGCGGCAAAGCGGTTCTGTGCGTCCATCTAAATCGTATACAATACGGTTGACATGGCATGCAATAGAATGTGTTTTAAAGGAATGCGCTGGGAGGCGTGATCACTCAACGGGAGGATTCCATGAAATCGATCTTGATGTCGGCCGTCTGCGGCCTCGCCCTGACCGGCACCGCGCTAGCCCAGGACGTCACGCTGAAAGCCTCGCACCAGTGGCCGGGCGGCAAGGGCGACGTGCGGGACGAAATGGTGCAAATGATCGGCAAGGAGATCGCGGCGGCCAATGTCGGTCTTGCCATGCAGGTTTTTCCTGGCGAATCGCTGTTCAAGGCGAAGGACCAGTGGGGCGCGGTGACCAAGGGCCAGGTCGACATAACCGCCTTCCCCCTCGACTATGCTTCGGGACGCCATCCGGAGTTCTCCGCCACTCTGATGCCCGGCCTCGTCGGCAGTCACGAGCGGGCGACGCGGCTGAACGATTCGCCCTTCATGGATGAGATCAAGAAGTCGATCGACGAAGCCGGCGCGATGGTGCTGTCCGACGCCTGGCTGGCAGGCGGCTTCGTGTCTTCCAAGAACTGCATCACCACGCCGGAAAGCGCCAAGGGCCAGACATTGCGAGCTGCCGGTCCCGCCTTCGAGGAAATGCTGGTGGGCGCGGGTGCCTCTATCGCCTCGATGCCATCGTCCGAAATCTACACCGGCATTCAGCAGAATGTGCTTGACGGAGCCAACACCTCGTCTGGCTCACTGGTTTCCTACCGCATCTATGAAGTCGCCAAGTGCCTGACCGCGCCGGGCGAAAACGCGCTCTGGTTCATGTATGAGCCGATTTTGATGTCGAAGCGCTCCTTCGACCGCCTCAATGAGGAGCAGCAGAAAGCCTTGCTCGCGGCTGGCCAGAAGGCAGAAGACTATTTTGCGGGCGAAGCCAAGAAACTCGATGGCGAACTGATCGAGGTCTACAAAAAGGCCGGCGTCGAGGTCACCGAAATGTCGAAGGAGAACTACGACGCCTGGCTCAAGATCGCCAAGGAGACCTCGTATAAAAACTTCGCCGAGAAGGTTCCGAACGGCCAGAAGCTGATCGACGACGCGCTCGCGGTCCAGTAAGGCCGACACCATCCAGGGCGGGCCGGAGAACCCGAGCCCGCCCTCTTACCTTCAATAATTTCAGCGAGGGAGCGCGCATGCGACTCATCATCGCGATCGTTTCGGCGATCTCGCGCGTTCTCGGCGTCATTGCCGCGCTATGCCTGCTAGCGGCGGTTCTATCCGTCAGCGAGATGGTGTTTGTGCGATACGTGCTCGGCCATTCGACGGTCTGGCAAACTGAATTTACGACTTACGCCATCGTCGCCGCGACCTTTCTCGGAGCCCCGTGGGTTCTGATCCAACGCGGTCACGTCAATGTCGATATCCTGCAGCTCGCGGCCGGGCCGAGGCTCCGGCTCGGCATGCAGGTTCTCGCGGCGCTCTTTTCGCTCATTTTCGTGGTGCTGCTCGCCTACGCCGGCTGGGTTCACTATGAAGAAGCCTGGTCGAACAGCTGGACCAGTGAGACGGTCTGGGCCGTTCCACTCTGGATGCCGCTGCTGCCGATGCCAGTCGGCACGGTCATGCTTGCCTTGCAATATGTGGCTGAAATCATGCGGTTATTCGTAGAGCCCGACGCCGAGCTTGGCACACCTGACAACACGCTGTTTTCCGACACCGCGAAGGGAGCCCGGTCATGAGCCCCATGATCGCCGGCCTGTCGATGCTTGTCGCCCTGCTCGGATTGCTCGCGATCGGCACGCCCATCGCCTTCGCGCTCGGGCTGGTCTCGATGGGAGCCCTTTTTTCGGTCTACGGGGCCTTCTTCCTCGAGACCCTCGGCGAACAATTCTTCGGCGCGCTGTCGTCGTTCAGCCTCGTGTCGATTCCGATGTTCATCCTGATGGGCGCGGCCGTTGCCTCCTCACCGGCCGGCAAGGATCTCTACGAGGCGCTCGACCGCTGGCTCAATCGCGTGCCCGGCGGGCTAGTCCTGTCGAATCTGGGCGCCTGCTCGATCTTCGCCGCGCTGTCCGGCTCGTCGCCCGCAACCTGCGCCGCTATCGGCAAGATGGGCATTCCGGAGATGCGCCAACGCGGTTATCCGGCCGAGATCGCCGCCGGGTCGATCGCTGCCGGCGGCACGCTCGGCATCCTGATCCCGCCATCCGTGACGATGATCGTCTACGGCATCGCGACCGAGACCTCGATCGGGCGGCTGTTCCTCGCCGGGCTGCTACCGGGTTTCATGCTGACCGTCTATTTCATGATCTGGACGATCATCGCCTGCAAGCGCCAGGGGCTCGGCCTGTCCGAACTCACCCAGAGCTTTTCGATGCGCGAGCGATTCGAGGCGCTACCGCGAGTACTGCCGTTCCTGGCGATCATCGTCGCGGTACTGTTCGTGCTCTATGGCGGTGTCGCCACCCCGTCCGAGGCCGCCGGCGTCGGCGCGCTGTTCTGCCTCGTCCTTGTCGCTGTGATCTACGGCATCTTCTCGAAGACCTGGAAGTTCTCGCAGATGCGCGTGATCTTCCGCGACACGCTGAAGGAGAGCGTGATGATCATGCTGATCATCGGCGCGTCCGAGTTGTTCGCCTTCGCACTCTCGTCGCTGTTCATCACCCAGTCCATCGCCCAGTACATTGCGGAACTGGACATCAATCGCTGGGCGCTCATGGGCGTGATCAACGTCTTTCTGCTTTTTGCCGGCTTTTTCCTGCCGCCGGTCGGCGTCATTTTGATGACCGCACCGATCCTCCTGCCGATCATCATCGGCGCGGGATTCGATCCCTATTGGTTCGCCGTAATCCTGACCATCAATATGGAGATCGGATTGATCACACCGCCGGTCGGCCTGAATCTCTATGTCATCAACGGCATCGCGCCCGACATCACGCTCGGACAGATCCTGCGGGGCTCCCTGCCCTATGTGATCTGCATGATCCTCGGCATCATCACGCTGTCGTTCTTCCCGCAGATCGCCCTGTTCTTGCCGGACCTGATCATGGGACCGGAATTGTGAGCCGGGTTTCCCTCCTGTCCGATCTGCTCGGCTCGATCGGCGCGCGCTCCTGGTTCCATGGCGAGGATGGCGGCAAGGCGATCAGCCTGCCGGAGCTCGCCGCGCTTTGCCATAAGCTCGTCTCATCACGTGGCGAGGCGACCGGGGTGCGCCTCGCGGCCGACATCCTCAAGGGTTTCCGTGCGCTCGATGACAAGGCAGCCAAACGCTTCTTCCACATGCTCGCCGAAGAGTTCATGCCCGACGCTGAAGCCTTACGCGCCGCGGCAAACGCCTATGCCGAAAGCCCAGGTTCCGATACGCTTGTCGCCCTTCAACGGCTCGCGGAACCGCCCCGCCAGGAATTGTTTCGCCGGCTGAATCTCGCGCCAGGCGGAACGGCCGAGTTGGTCAAGCTCCGCGAGCGGCTGTTGCCATTTTTGAAGTGCGACCGAGAGCGGCTCGGGGCCGTCGACGCCGATCTTCGCCATCTCTTCCAGTCATGGTTCAACCGCGGTTTCCTGATGCTGAAGCCGATCGACTGGGACACGCCGGCCAGCGTGCTGGAAAAGATCATTCGCTACGAAGCCGTCCACGCCATCGGTAATTGGGATGAATTGCGCCAGCGCCTTGCCCCGGTCGACCGACGCTGCTTCGGCTTTTTCCATCCCTCAATTCCGGACGACCCGCTGATCTTCGTCGAGGTCGCCCTGACCGACGAAGTTCCAGCCAGTATCGCATCGGTGCTCGACCCGGACCGGACCGTTCTGCCCCCGGAAGCGGCGCAGACAGCTGTCTTCTACTCGATATCCAACTGTCACACGGGGCTGGCGGGCGTGTCCTTCGGCTCGTTCCTGATCAAGCAGGTGGCCGAGGACCTCAAGGAGACGGTCCCGAGCCTGAAAGCCTTCGTCACGCTGTCCCCTGCGCCGGGCTTCGCATCCTGGATCGCCGGGCTGTCGGCGGAGGCGGCTGAAGGGCTGGAAGCCAACGAGAAGCGCACGCTGGCGATCATCGGCGAAGCCGGGTGGTCAGCGGATCCGACCAAGGCCGAGGCGGCCCGACCCGGCCTGCTCTCGCTCGCCGCCCGCTATTACCTGCGCGCCAAGCGCGGCGACGACCGGCCGATCGATCCGGTCGCGCGGTTCCATCTCGGCAACGGCGCCGTTCTCAACCGCATCATGCACCTGGGCGACACCTCCACGAGTGGCTTGGCGCAGGCGCATGGGCTGATGGTGAACTACCTCTATGATCTGCCGCGCATCGAGCAGCGTCACGAAGCCTACGCGGCGGACGGCGAGATCGCGGCCAGCCGGGCCGTCACCGCGCTCCTGCCGGGACGGGCCGGCAGCCATTCGATGAAGGACGTAGCATGACCAATCCGCTCTTCGACGGACTCCTCGCAGCCGGACAGCGCGATCCGGCGCGCCGTTTCGCCATACTCCCGGACGGGCGGAGCTACAGCTACCAGGACGTCGAGGCGGTTTCGGCGCGCTTCGCCAATGCCCTCGTCGATCTGGGCGTCAAGCCCGGCGACCGGGTGGCGGTTCAGGTCGATAAATCCATAGAAGCCTTGATGCTCTATCTCGCGACGGTGCGGGCCGGCGGCGTATTCCTGCCGCTCAACACCGCCTACACGCCGACCGAGGTGGAATATTTCCTCACCGACGCGGGTCCGCGGGTTTTCGTTTGCGATCCGGCCAGGCGTGACACGCTCGTCCCCGTCGCCGAAAAGGCCGGCGCGGCGATCGAAACGCTCGGCGTTTGGACCGCGCCGGACAAAAGCGCCGGCAGCCTCAGCGACAAGGCGCTGGCGGCACCGACAACATTTGAGACGGTCGCTCGGGATGCCGGCGATCTGGCGGCGATCCTTTACACCTCGGGGACCACCGGGCGTTCCAAGGGCGCCATGCTCACCCAGGACAATCTCCTGTCGAATGCCGAGGTGCTACGCGACTATTGGCGATTCACCGACAAGGACGTACTCCTCCACGCGCTGCCGATCTTCCACACCCACGGGCTGTTCGTCGCGTCGAACACCGCCATGATCGCCGGCGGGGCGATGATCTTCCTACCGAAATTCGACGTCGAGGAGGCGTTCCGCTTCCTGCCGGACGCGACGGCGATGATGGGCGTTCCCACCTTCTACACGCGGCTTCTCGCCGATAAGCGTCTGACCCGCGAGGCCACGGCCCATATGCGGCTGTTCATGTCGGGCTCGGCGCCGCTACTCGCCGAGACCCACAAGGCCTTTGAGGAGCGCACCGGCCTGCGCATTCTCGAGCGCTACGGCATGACCGAGACCAATATGTCGACCTCGAACCCGCATGACGGCGACCGCCGGGCCGGCACTGTTGGCTTCCCCCTGCCCGGCGTCACCTTGAGAATCGTCGATGCCGAGACCGGCGAGGTACTCCCCAAGGGCGAGATCGGCGTGATCGAGGTCAAGGGGCCGAACGTCTTTTCCGGCTATTGGCAGATGCCGGAGAAGACCGCGGCGGAATTTCGCGACGACGGGTTCTTCATTACCGGCGACCTCGGCATGATCGACGCAGACGGCTACGTGACCATCGTCGGACGCGGCAAGGATTTGGTGATCTCGGGCGGCTTCAACATCTATCCCAAGGAGGTCGAGCTTGCGCTGGACGAACTGCCGGGCGTCGTTGAGAGCGCGGTGATCGGGGTGCCGCACCCAGATTTTGGTGAGGGCGTCGTTGGCGTCGTCGTCGGCGCGTCGGGCCTGAAGGAAGAGGAATTGACCGGGGCGCTGAAGGAGCGGCTCGCCCGGTTCAAACAACCGAAGCGGATCGTCTTCGTCGACGAATTGCCACGCAACACCATGGGCAAGGTCCAGAAGAACGTCCTGCGCGACCGTTTTGCCGATCTGTTGTCCAACGCCTGAACCGGACGAGAGGTCGCCATGCAGTAGACGAGCGCGCCGCAAGCTCTTAGGACGATGGGCACAGCGAAGATCGGCGAATGTGGCCAGCCGCGCCAGCGTATCAGACACAAGAAAGAGGGATCCATGTCCACCGCCCCTGCCGCGACCTCCTCGCACGCTCCCACTATGGCGGCCTTCGACTGGGCCGATCCGTTTCGGATTGAGGATCAGTTGAGCGAGGACGAACGCCTGATCCGCGACACGGCCAGCGCTTTCGCGGAGGAAAAGCTGCGTCCCCGGATCGTCGAGGCCTATCAGAACGAGACCACCGACCGGACGATCTTCAACGAGATGGGCGAGCTCGGCCTGCTCGGTCTGACCGTTCCGGAAGAATACGGCTGCGCGGGTGCGTCTTATGTCTCCTATGGGCTTGTCGCGCGGGCAGTCGAGGCGGTCGATTCCGGCTATCGCTCGATGATGAGCGTCCAGTCCTCCCTGGTGATGTATCCGATCTTTGCCTATGGCGACGAGACGCAGCGCAAGAAGTACCTGCCGAAGCTGGCGAGCGGCGAGTATATCGGCTGCTTCGGCCTCACCGAGCCCGACGCCGGCTCCGACCCCAGCGGCATGAAGACGAAAGCCGAGAAGGTCTCCGACGGTTACCGTCTGTCCGGCGCCAAGATGTGGATTTCCAATTCCCCGATCGCGGACGTCTTCGTCGTCTGGGCGAAATCGACCGCCCATGACGGCCAGATCCGGGGCTTCATCCTGGAAAAGGGAATGAAGGGCCTGTCGGCGCCGAAGATCGAGGGCAAGCTGTCCCTGCGGGCTTCGGTCACCGGCGAGATCGTCATGGACGGGGTCGTCGTGCCGGAGGAAAATCTCCTGCCGAATGTGTCCGGCCTCAAGGGTCCGTTCGGCTGCCTCAACCGCGCGCGCTACGGCATATCCTGGGGTGCCATGGGCGCCGCCGAGGATTGCTGGAAGCGGGCCCTCGCCTACACGATGGAACGCATCCAGTTCGACCGGCCTCTGGCCGCGACCCAGCTCGTCCAGAAGAAGCTCGCCGACATGCAGACCGAGATCGCGCTGGGGCTGCAGGCCTCGCTTCGCGTCGGCCGCCTGTTCGACGAGGGCAAGATGGCGCCGGAGATGATCTCGCTGGTCAAGCGCAACAATTGCGGCAAGGCGCTCGACATCGCCCGCGTCGCCCGCGACATGCATGGCGGCAACGGCATCATGGGCGAGTATCACGTCATGCGTCACGCCCAGAATCTGGAGACGGTCAACACTTACGAGGGCACGCACGACGTTCACGCGCTGATCCTCGGCAAGGCCCAGACCGGAATCCAGGCGTTCTTCTGATCCTCTACCCTACGTTAGTATAAGGGCACGCAATCACACGCCTATCCGTTCGACAGGCAGGCGCAGTACTTGTTAAGGTCGACGCGGCGCAATCTCGGGAGCGTGTCGGCGAGGCGAAGCCACGGTGGAAAGTTCAGGAGCGCCTGTTTCGGCCGCTCTTGCCGCATGTGTCCAGCCTCGGCACCGCATCGTTCCCGCGTGACCAAATCGACGGTGCCGAATGGTCGGCATCATCGCTCGTTTTGAACGGACGTCGTTTGCGTCCGCAGTGGAGGACTACCAATGAAAAATCTGCTTCTTGGCACCATTTCCGCCGCCGCCCTCTGCGCCGGCGCATCCAGCGCTTCGGCCGCCGCCGGCTGCGACGATGGCGAGATGGTCATCAAATTCGCCCACGTGGTTGCCGCGACAGGCCATCCCAAGGGTGACGCCGCGACGCTTCTCGCCGAACGCGTGAACCAGGAGATGGATGGCAAGGCCTGCATGGAGGTATTCCCGAACTCCACACTGTTCGACGACGACAAGGTGCTCGAGGCGCTGCTTCTCGGCGACGTGCAGCTCGCCGCGCCGTCGCTGTCGAAGTTCGAGGCCTACACCCTGAAATATCGCCTATACGACCTGCCGTTCCTGTTTTCGAACCTCAAGACCGTCGAGGCCTTTAACGACGGCGAGACCGGCAAGAATCTGCTGACCGTCATGGAGGACAAGGGATATACGGGCCTCGGATATTGGCTGTCCGGCCTGAAGCAGTTTTCGGCCAACAAGCCGCTGCTCGTACCGAGTGATGCGTCCGGGCTGAAGTTCCGTATTCAGACCTCGGACGTCGCCGAAGCGATGATCGAGGCGATGGGCGGTTCGGCGCAGAAGCTCGCCTTCAAGGAGGTCTATGGCGCGCTGCAGACGGGGGTCGTGGACGGCCAGGAAAACACCTGGTCGAACATCTACACCCAGAAGTTCTTCGAGGTGCAGGACGGTATCACCGAGACCAACCATCAGGTCCTCGCCTATCTGCTGGTCACCTCGACCGAATGGCTGAACGGTCTCGAGCCCGAGTTCCGCGACCAGTTCATGAAGATCGTCGACGAAGTCACCGCCGAGGCAAACGGGAACGTCGCCAAAACCGAAGCAAAGAATCGGCAGAACATCATCGACGCCGGCGGCGAGATCCGCGAGCTTTCCCCTGAGCAGCGCGAAGCGTGGGTGTCCACGATGAAGCCGGTCTGGGACAAGTTCACCGACGACATCGGCCAGGACGTCATCGACGCCGCTGTCGCCACGGGCTCGACAAACTAACCGCTAAACGGCCGGGCGCGCCTACGGTGCGCCCGGTCTATTTCGCTATCTCGAGCAACGTTAGTTAGTGCACAGGCTGCTCGCAACGGGCGCCGTCGTGCTGGGGGACTATGCGATGGCCGGCCTGTGGCCCTACCTGGCAATATTGGCCCTGATCGTAGGCTTGCATCTCATCGAACGCCGGCACGCCGAGGCGGTCACCCGGCTCGAGGAGAATATCCTCGCGATCCTTCTGGCGACCATCACGCTTGTCTCCTTTTCGCAGGTGATCGCCCGTTATGGCTTCAACTCCGGTTGGTCCGGCGCCCTCGAACTGACCCGCATACTCTTCGCCTGGATGATCCTGTTCGGCATGGGCTACGGGCTGAAGCAGGGGCTGCATCTGGGTGTCGACGCAGCGATCCGGCTGTTCCCCAGGCCTGTGTTCCGGATCGCCGCCCTGTTCGGTGCGCTTTGCACCGCCCTTTACGCCATCATTCTGCTGTCGGCCGATTGGCTGTCGATCTTCGGCGCGAACTCCTCCGGCGGCGCCATCTTCTATTGGACCAAGTTCTTCAATCTCGGGCTTGGGCTCGACGACGTGCGCTATCCTGAATGGGTGCAGGAAACCTTCGGCGTTCAGGAGCGCGTCCAACGCTGGATCGCCTATCTGATGCTGCCGATCGGCTTGGCCCTTCTGGCCTACCGTTCGCTACAGGCGATCGTTCAGATCTGGACCGGCCAGCGCGAACTCGTCATCGCCGGCCACGAGGCGGAAGACCTCGTCGCGGAAAACAAAGATCTCCTGAAAGACTGACCGCGATGGAAACGCTCATCCTCTTCATTCTGGTTCTGGGGCTGCTGTTCCTCGGCGCGCCGGTGGCCATTTCGCTCGGCCTCTCCTCGGTCATCACCATCGCCTTTTTCTCCAGCGACTCCATGTCGTCGGTGGCGCTGCAATTGTTCACCGCCTCGCAGAACTACACGCTGCTGGCGATCCCGTTCTTCGTGCTCGCCTCCGCCTTCATGTCGACCGGAGGCGTCGCCAAGCGGCTCATTAACTTCGCCATCGCCACGGTCGGCCATTTTCGTGGCGGCCTCGCCATGGCCTCCGTTTTGGCCTGCATGCTGTTCGCCGCCCTCTCCGGCTCGTCTCCGGCCACCGTCGTCGCGATCGGCACCATCGCCATCGCGGGTATGCGCAAGGTCGGCTACAGCAAGGAGTTCGCGGCTGGCATCATCGCCAACGCCGGCACCCTCGGAATCCTGATACCGCCATCCATCGTCATGGTCGTCTATTCGGCCGCCACTGACGTGTCCGTCGGGCGCATGTTCCTCGCCGGCGTCGTTCCTGGCATCGTCGCCGGGCTGATGCTGATGATCGCGATCTACATCATGGCGCGGATCAAGAACCTGCCGGCCGAGCCCTGGCGCGGCTTCCACGAGATCGCACGCCACGGCAAAGACGCCGGCTGGGGCCTCTTCCTGATCATCATCATCCTCGGCGGCATCTATGGCGGCGTGTTCACGCCGACGGAAGCGGCGGCGGTGGCGGCGGTCTACGCGTTCTTCGTCGCTTTGTTCATCTATCGCGACATGGGACCGCTCAAGGACGAGCCCTGGCTGCGCGAGACCGACTCGTCCCGCGCCCGCGTCGGATTTTCGGCGTTGGTCTATGCCGTCTCCTTTTTCTCCGTCTGGATGATCCTCTCCTTCTTCGCGACCTCCGGTCCCGGCGGCGCGAGCTTCGGCTTCGGCGAGCGGGCGACCGTCGGTCTTGTGCTGTCTTTGGCGATCCTCGTCGCCTACACGCTCTGGCGCGGCGAAAGCGCGGGACTGGCGGGCGTGCCGAAGCACCTGGCCGCCAGCCTGCCGATCTGGGGCCGCAACCTGGGAATGACGGGGCGCTCCTTCTTCAGGGCGTTCTTCAACGAGGACACACGCAAGGTCACCGTCGACGCGGCACGCACGACGATCATGCTGATGTTCATCATCGTCAACGCGCTGCTGTTCGCCCATGTGCTGACGGCGGAACGCATTCCCCAGGCGATCACCGGCCTGATGCTCGATGCCGGCTTCAACTGGTTCACCTTCCTGATCGCGGTCAATATCCTGCTGCTCCTCGGCGGCCAGTTCATGGAACCGTCCGGGCTACTTCTGATCGTCGCGCCGGTGGTGTTCCCGATCGCGATGGAACTCGGCGTCGATCCGGTCCATCTCGGCATCGTCATGGTGGTCAACATGGAGATCGGCATGATCACGCCGCCGATCGGGCTCAACCTGTTCGTCACCTCAGGCATTACCGGGATGAGTCTGGTTCAGGTGGTCAAGGCGGCGCTGCCCTTCGTCGGAGTGCTCTTCCTGTTCCTGATTCTGGTGACCTATGTGCCGATTCTGTCGACCTGGCTGCCCTACAGCCTGATGGGACCGGAGCTCGTCACGAGGTAGGCGGGCCTGTGGCGGGTCGCCGCGGCAGGCCAAGCAAGGCATTGTCGCTGCGCGCGCCGACAGTGCCGACCCGATCGATTCGACGACGTCGCCGGCGTTCTAGACCGAAAGGTGCGCATCGCGGATTTCGGGGTGGTGTTCGAGCTCGGCGAACGAGCCGTCGAATTTCTTCTCGCCGCTTTCGATGATCAGCGCGCGGTCGGCGACGATCCGGGCGAAATGCAGGTTCTGCTCCGAGAGCAGCACCGTCAGGCCCTCCGCCTTGAAGCGTAGGATGGTCTCGGCCATCTGCTCCATGATCAGCGGCGCGAGGCCCTCGGATGGCTCGTCGAGCAGCAGCAGGCGCGGATTTCCCATCAAGGTGCGCGCGATGCTCAGCATTTGCCGCTCGCCGCCGGAAAGTGTCTTGCCACGGTTGTTGCGGCGCTCGCCAAGGTTGGGAAATAGCTGGAACAGCATCTCGACGGTCCATGTCGGGGCCGCGTAGCGGGCAGACTGCCGGCCGACTTCGAGGTTTTCCAAGATTGTGAGATCGGTGAATATCCGCCGCTCCTCCGGCACATAGCCCACCCCGTGGCGGGCGACCTTGTACGCCGGCCACCCGGTGATGTCCTCACCCTCCAGCCGCACCCGGCCGGAGCGGGCGCGGACAAGCTGCATGACGGATTTCATCGTGGTCGTCTTGCCGGCGCCGTTACGTCCGAGCAGCGCCACGACCTCGCCGGAGTTCACCGAAAGACTGAGATCGTGCAGAATATGCGCCCTGCCGTAGAAGCTGTTGATCGCGCTAATCTCAAGCATCGCGACCGTCCCGCGAAAACAGTGTTCCGCCACCCAGATAGACTTGCTGAACCCGCTCGTCGGCGCGGATTTCAGCCGCGGTGCCCTCGGCGATCAGCTCGCCGCGGTTGAGCACCATGATGTGGTGGGCATGGGTGAAGACAACGTCCATGTCGTGCTCGGTGAAGAGCACGCTGATGCCTCGCTCCTCAACGATATCGGCGGTCAGCTGCATCAGCTCCACCCGCTCCCGCGGTGCCATCCCCGCGGTCGGCTCGTCCATCAAAAGAAGACCCGGCCGGTGGCTGAGCGCGATGGCCAGCTCCAGGCGCTTCAGGTCGCCATAGGCCAGGATCGAACAGGCACGGTCTGCCTGGTCGACCATCCCGACAAGCTCGAGCAGCGCCAGCGCTTCGTCGCGATAGAGCCGGTAGGCATAGGGAACTACCGCGAACAGCCGCCGATGATGGCTGATCAGCGCCGTCTGCACGTTCTCGGCGACCGTCATGCTCTGATAGGTGCCGGTGATCTGGAAGGTCCGCCCGACGCCCATGCGCCAGATCCGCCGGGGCGGCAGGCCGGTGATCGGCTTGCCGTGCAGAAACACCTTGCCGCTGCTCGGCTTCAGCTGGCCCATCAGCATGTTGAAGCAGGTAGATTTTCCAGCGCCGTTCGGTCCGATCAGCGCCTTCAGCTCACCCGGCATCACGTCGAAGCTGACATCCTTGACCGCGTCGACGCCGTCGAAGGATTTGGCCAGATGTTCGACCTTGAGGACGGGGCTCACGAAACGCCCTGCCTGTCACGGGTCAAACCGAAGCGCTCGCCCAGCTTGCGCAGCGATCCGACAATGCCGTCGGGCGCCACGATCACCACGGCGATGATCAAAAGGCCGAGGATCAGCCGCCAGTATTGGAGCCGGGTCAGCCAGTCCTTCACCGCTTCCAGCGAGGCGGCGCCAACGACGCCGCCCGAAAGGGTTTTGACCCCGCCGAGGAAGACGACGATCAAGGCGTCGAAGCTCTTGGCGATCTCCAATTCGTTCGGAAAGATCGACCCCTTGGAGAAGACGAACAGGCCGCCGGCAAGGCCCGCCAAAGCGCCGGCAATCGCGAAGGCGACCCACTGCACCGTCTTGACGTTGATACCCGTCGCGGCAGCCTGGCGCGCGCTGTCGCGGCAGGCGCGCAAAGCGTAGCCGAAGGGCGAATGGGTCATATGACGGAGGAAGATGATCCCACCCACGCCGAACAGAAGCGTGAAATAGTAATAGGCCGTGGTGTCGGAGAGCCACGGGGCCGGCCAGATATTGACCAGCCCGTCGTCGCCACCGGTGACCGCGCCCCACTGAAAGACCAGCGACCACACGAGCTGGCTGAAGGCCAGCGTCAGCATGGCGAAATAGACCCCGCTGAGGCGGATGCAGAACCAGCCGATGACGATCGCCAACAGCCCGGCCCCCAGCGGCGCCATCACAAAGGCGATCTCCATCGGCGCGTCGGCGTAGACGACCACGAGCGCCGCCGCATAGGCGCCGCCGCCGAAGAACACCGCGTGACCAAAGCTGACCAGCCCGCCCCAGCTGAGGATGAATTGCAGCGATGCGGCGAACAGGCAGACAATGAGGATATCGGTCACCAGCACCTGGGTGAAGTTCGAACCAAACACAGGAAGGAGCAAGAGAGCCGCGAGAAGTGCCGCGACGAACAGCCGGCCCCGCGGTCCGGCGGGGCGCATCGGCTGTTCCGGCTCGCCCGCTTGCCCTTGCTCGCCGGCCACCTCCTCGCGCCCCAAGAGACCGTAGGGGCGCACCATCAGCACCACGGCCATGACGACGAACATCAGCACCAGCGTGCTTTGCGGCAGGTAGAGGACGCCGAAGACATTCAGGACTGAAATGAGCACCGCGGCGAGAAACGCCCCGGGCAGCGATCCCATGCCGCCGATCACCACCACCACGAAGATGGCGGCAAGGATATTGAAATCCATCAAGAGGTCGGCGCCGCCCTTGGGCAGTTGGATCGCTCCACCCAGCCCGGCCAGCGCCGAGCCGAGAAAGAAGACGCCGGTGAACAGCCAGGCCTGGTTGACGCCGAGCGCGCCGACCATCTCCCGATCCTGCGTCGCCGCCCGCATGAGGATGCCGACGCGTGTCCGGTTGATCAGCCACCACAGGCCGAACAGCACGAAGGGGGTGATCGCAATCAGGGCCAGGTCATATTGCGGCACCGGCTCGCCCATGATGCGCACCACGGATTTCAGTCCTGGCGCGCGCGGCCCCAAGCGGTCTTCCGGCCCCCAGATGATCAGCACCAGATCCTGAATGACCAGGATCACCCCGAAGGTGGCGACCAGTTGAAACAGCTCCGGCGCCCGGTAAATCGGGCGAAGCACCAGGATTTCGACGACCACGCCGACGAGACCGACGGCTATTCCCGCCAGGACGATCGACCCCCAAAAGCCAAAATGCCCCGGAAGGTAATCCATCAGCGAAAGGCCGATATAGGCCCCCAGCATGTAGAACGAGCCGTGGGCGAAATTGACGATGCGGGTCACGCCGAAGATGAGCGACAAGCCGGAAGCGACCAGGAACAGCGCTGCCGCGTTCGCAAGCCCGGTGAGGAGCTGTGCCACAAAAAGTCCCATGGCGTCCGTTCTGTCGCGAGTGATGCGGGCGGATCAAGGCGCCGGCGGAGTCCCAGGACGAGCCCCAGACCTCCGCCGGCGATAAGGCCGGGTGTCAGTCACCCGGGCGCATGGCTTTGATCTCTTCGTCGCTCGGCATGTAGGGGGTCGGATCGACATAGGCCCAATCGACCATCACCCCTTTGCCGTCCTCGACCGCGGTGGTGCCGATAAAGGCGCCCATCGTCGACTGATTGTCGATTGCGCGGTAGGTGATTTCGCCGTCGGGCGTTTCGACCGTCAGCCCTTTGAATGCTTCGAGCAGGGCATCGGTCTCGGTGGAGCCTGCCCTTTCGATCAACGCGGCAACACTCTGGGCGGTCATGTAGCCGACGAGGCTGCCGTTCTTCGGGCTCTCGCCGGTTTCAGCCGTATAGGCATCCACGAATGTCCTTCCCGGTCCCTCGCTGAGCGCGTACCAGGGATATCCGGTCACGACCCAGCCGACTGGCGCCTCATCGCCCAGCGGCTCCAGATATTCCGGCTCGCCGGTCAGCAGCCCGTAGACCTTGCGGCCTTCGAACAGACCTCGCGTGCCGCCCTCGCGGACGAATTTGGCAAGATCGGACCCGAAGGTGACATTGTAGATCGCGTCGGGCTTGGCGGCCTCCAGCGCCTGAACCTCGGCGCCGGCGTCGATCTTGAACAGCGCAGGCCACTGTTCGGTGACGAATTCGACCTCAGGCTTCAGCCGCTTGAGATTGGTCTTGAACGCCTCGACCGCGTCGGTGCCGTAGGCATAGTTCGGCGCGATCGTGGCATAGCGGACCGCGTCGGTCTTCGCGGCCTGTTCGGCCAGCATGGCGGCCTGCACGAAGGTCGAGGTCCGCAGGCGGAACGTGTAGGGATTGCCCGAGCTCCAGACCAGGGCGTCCGCCAGCGGTTCGGCGGCCAGATACAGATAGCCCCTCTCGGCCGCGAGCGAGGAGATGGCGAGGCCGACATTCGACAGGATCGTCCCGGTGAGCATCACCGCGCCCTCGCGGGTCATCAGTTCCTCGGCGATCTTCACGGCCTCGCCCGGCTTGCCCTGGTCGTCGCGGAAGATGAATTCCAGCGGCTTGTCGAGAACGCCCCCCGCCTCGTTGATCTCCTTCAGCGCCAGTTCGATGCCCTTCCTGTAGGGCTCCGCGAAAGCCGCCATCCGCTTATAGTGATTGATATCGCCGATCTTGATCGACTCCTGAGCGACCGCGCCCCCCGAGATGGCAGTCAACAGGGCGGTTGCGACTGCCAGTTTCCGGATAATTCTCATGAGTCTCTCCTGATGGCTTCGGGCACGAAACTCGCACCCATAACGACACAATCATGGTCGGCGAAGACCGAAGCGGGTCGACTTACCGCCCCTGCGCTGTCCATCGCCGGCACCTGGTCGATCCGATCCGCGATCGACCATCGGTACCTGCTCGATCGCAATCGGGATCGGGCAACGCTCCTACCAGCGCTCACTTCCCTTCCTCACCGCTTCCGGCTTTTCCTTATCGTCCGAAGCGCCAATACGGAATAGCGCGTCGATGCGTGTGGTCTATGACCTGCCATGGGCGGCCGTATCGCGAAGCCGCCCGCAGCCCCGGATCGTCAGACAGGGACCGGTCGTCGGCTCCCCGACTGCCCTGCTGCGTTTGCTTGGGGAGTAACAATGCCCGCGACTCCGGCGAAGACTTTCATGACGGCACACACGCGCCGTCGGATCGATTCCAGTCAGAGCACGGAACGCGAGCGGAAAACCGGTTCTGGTTTTTCCTCATTCCGCGCTAGCGTGGTCAGAAGGGAACCGTACGGACGGCCATCCGACAAGGGCGCGCGAATGTTAGACCGAATTGGACGTCTGATCGCGGCATTCCTTCAGGAGCCCGTCATCGATTGTGCCGGGGCCACACCATTCCCGTTCGATGCCTTGCTCCAGGCGTTGCGCCCCTGCGACGTCATTCTGATCGAGGGCAACACCCGCATTTCGTCGCCCATCAAATACCTGACCCAGTCGACCTGGTCGCACTCCGCCCTCTACGTCGGACAGCATCGCGATCTTCGTCACGCCATCATTGAAGCCGACCTCGAACAAGGCGTCATCATCGCGGCGATCGAGAAATACAAGAATGTTCACATCCGGATATGCCGGCCGAGCGGCCTCAACCCCCGTGACCAAGCGCGCATCACCCGATTCGCGGCAGAGCGCGTGGGCAACGGCTACGACCTCCAGAATGTCTTCGATCTGATCCGCTATCTGGTTCCACTGCCCGTCCCGCGCCGGTTTCGCCGCCGGATGATATCGCTGGGTTCGGGCGACCCGACGCGAGCGATCTGCTCGACGCTGATCGCCCAGGCCTTTCAGCATGTCGGCTACCCGATCCTGCCACGCATCGAGACCCATGATCCCCGACGGAGCCGTTGGGGAAACGAGGCCGAGATCATGCATATTCGGCATCACTCGCTGTTCGTGCCGCGCGATTTCGATCTCTCGCCGTTCTTCGAGATCGTCAAACCGCCGCTGCGTCCCGACTTCGACTTCCATGATGTCGAGTGGAGTTCGGCGCACGGCGGCGCCGAGGTGGCTAACACATGATCGGATGATGCGGCCCCGAACCTTCGGCCGGCGGTCCGATAATCCCCGGCAGAGGATCGGTAAACCGTAACGCCCGGCGCCCCCCTGTGAGAAGAGCTCCGGGCGAACACAGTCATCAGGCGGCGTCATCCGCCTTCCCGCGAAGATCCGGCGGAACGGCTTCTTTGCTGAGCGATGCGACCGCGTCCGCGAGACTCATCGACGTCTGGTCGCGCGAGCCGATCCGGCGCAGATTGACCGTCCGCTCCTCGGCCTCGCGCTTGCCGCAGACGAGAATCACAGGGACCTTGGCGACGGAGTGCTCGCGGACCTTGTAGTTGATCTTCTCGTTTCTGAGATCGGTTTCGACCTTGAGGCCTGCCCGCTTCAATTCGGCCGCGACTTCCTCAGCGTAGTCGTCGGCGTCCGACGTGATCGTCGCCACCACCACCTGCAGCGGCGCGAACCACAGCGGCAGATGTCCGGCATAGTTTTCGAGCAGGATTCCGAGGAATCGCTCCATCGAACCGCAGATCGCCCGGTGGATCATCACCGGGGTCTTCTTGTCGGAATCCTTGTCGATGTAGAACGCGCCGAAGCGTTCCGGCAGGGTGAAGTCGACCTGGGTGGTGCCGCATTGCCAGTCGCGCCCGATGGCGTCGCGCAGGACGTATTCGAATTTCGGCCCGTAGAACGCCCCCTCGCCCGGATTGATCGCGGTCTTGATCTTGCCGCCCGACTGCGCCGCGATCTGCTCGAGCACATCGGCCATGATCTTTTCGGCGTGGTCCCAGTTGGCGTCCGATCCGACGCGCTTTTCGGGCCGGGTCGACAGTTTCACCGTGATCTCGTCGAAGCCGAAATCGGCATAGGTCGACAGGATCAGATCGTTGATCCGCAGGCATTCCGACTCGAGCTGATCCTCGGTGCAGAAGACGTGAGCGTCGTCCTGGGTGAAACCGCGCACGCGCATGAGACCATGCAGCGCCCCGGACGGTTCGTAGCGATGGACGTTACCGAATTCCGCATAGCGAATGGGCAGATCGCGGTAGCTTTTTAGACCGTGTTTGAAGATCTGCACATGGCCGGGGCAATTCATCGGCTTAATCGCGAAGACGCGTTCGTCCTCGGTCTCGGTGACGAACATATTTTCCTTGTACCAGCCCCAATGGCCAGAGGTTTCCCACAGCGCCTTGTCGAGGATCTGCGGCGCGTTGACCTCGTCATAGGTGCCTTCGAGACGGCGGCGCATGTAGCTGACGAGGTTCTGGAACATCCGCCAGCCATGCGCGTGCCAGAAGACGACACCCGGCCCCTCCTCCTGGAAATGAAACAGGTCCATCTCCCGGCCGAGCCGGCGGTGATCGCGCTTTTCCGCCTCCTCCAGCATGTGGAGATAGGCTTTCAACTGCTCCTGATTGGCCCAGGCGGTCCCGTAGATGCGGGTCAGCATCGGATTGTTCGAGTCCCCGCGCCAATAGGCGCCCGCGACCTTCATCAGCTTGAAGGCGTCGCCGACCTGGCCGGTCGAAGCCATGTGCGGCCCGCGGCAGAGATCGAACCAGTCGCCCTGGCTGTATATCTTGACGTCCTGGTCCTCGGGGATCGCGTCCAGCAGTTCGACCTTGTAGGCCTCCCCCTTGTCGGCGAACACCTGACGCGCCTTGTCACGCGGCCAGACTTCCTTGGTGAAGCGCGCGTTGCGG
Source organism: Aurantimonas sp. A3-2-R12 (assembly GCF_036016755.1). NCBI lineage: Bacteria > Pseudomonadati > Pseudomonadota > Alphaproteobacteria > Hyphomicrobiales > Aurantimonadaceae > Aurantimonas > Aurantimonas sp. A3-2-R12. The sequence continues at coordinate 32,384 of NZ_JAYXIH010000026.1, forward strand.
CGAATAATCTCGGCCATCTTCTTCTCGATGGTCGTCAGGTCGTCGGTGGTGAAGGGCGTATCGCGGGCGAAATCGTAATAGAAGCCGTTCTCGATCACCGGGCCGATCGTCACCTGGGTGTCCGGCCACAACTCCTGAACCGCTTCGGCCATGACGTGGGCGGCGTCGTGCCGAATGAGTTCGAGCGCGCGCGGGTCGTCGCGGGTGACGATCTCGAGCGCACCGCCGCGCCCGAGCGGATCGGCCAGATCGCGCACTTCACCGTCGAGCGCATAGGCGACGGCTTTCTTGGCAAGCGATTTGGAAATGCCGACGGCAACGTCGATACCGCGCGTCGCGGCGTCGAATTCGCGCGCGGAGCCATCGGGAAAGATCAGGGAAACGGCCTCAGCCATGGTGCGTACTCTCTCATCCAGTCCCGCCAACGAACGCGGGTGGTTCGATTTGCCGGTGATCCGGCGCGAAATCGCAGTGCTTGATCGTGATTTGCACGCGATGGTCGCGGCCGATATATTTGACGGGCGCGTGCCTATGCAAGGGAGCCGCAGTCATGAACATCGAAATTCTGCAGCCGAAGGCCTTCGATCTTGTGGGAAGCCGCATCCTCATCGCGGGCAACGCGGTCGGGTTTGAAAGCCATCTGACGATCAGGGTCAGCGACGGACATGACGAGGTGACAGCCGCTGCCACCGTGGGTTCGCTATCCATCAGGCAGTTCCAGGCGGCCGTCGACATCCCGTCCAATGCCGCCTTCACGCTGAGCCGGCTCTTCGTCACCGTCACCGACGACAGCGCTGGCGGCCCCAACCCGCCGACCGTGACCGTGCCGGTTCTCTACGGTCCGAAGATCCTTCCGGGATATGTCGGGTATTGGGAGCACATGGTGATCAGCGGCGAGACGCTCTCGGCCCTGGCGAACCGGTACTACGAGGATGCCTCGAAATACCCGGTCATCCAAGCGGCCAATCAACAGTTTGTCGCCGATCCGAACCTGATCTTTCCGGGACAGTTGCTAAGAATCCCGCGGGACTTCTGAACCGGTTGGAACGCGCCGCCCTCTGCGTCGATCGGGTTCAATGCTGGGGTCCCACCTGGCGACGATGAGGTCTATTTCGTTTTTTCCGTCCTATCCGTAGGCACCGGGTCGAGGCCCGCGGTCCCGAACGGGCCGCAGCGGGCAACCCGCCGCGCGCTCAGGAACCCGCCTCGCATCAGCCCGTGCCGGGCCACCGCCTCATAGGCGTATTCCGAGCAGGTCGGGATGTGCCGGCAATGGCCACCCACGAACGGCGAAAAGACGATCTGGTAGAAACGGACGAGCGCCATTCCGACCAGGCGGCCCGGCGTCCGTTGCCAGGGCCCGTCGTAATTGCGGCTCAAGGGTCGAGCGCGGTCACGCAAACCCTTGGGCGCCGCGTGATCGGGTTTTTGGTCAGACTTGCACATCACCAGACCAGTTCGACGCGCTTGTGGAACCGAAGCCCGGCGTAGCAGTCATGCCGCCGCGCTCTCGTCCTTGCGGGCGATCTGATCGAGCGCGTCGACCACCGCGTCGAAGGTCAGCATGGTGGAGGCATGCCGGGCCTTGTAGTCGCGGACGGGCTCCAGATATTTCAGATCCTCGAAGCGGCCCGACGGCGGTGCTCCGTTCTCCTTCAGCATCCGGCGCATCGTCTCACGGACCGCACGCAATTCGTCAGGTGTAGCGCCGACGATATGGCTGGCCATCACCGACGACGAGGCCTGTCCGAGCGCGCAGGCCTTCACCTCATGGGCGAAATCCGACACGACCCCGTCGGCGAGCTTCAGATCGACCGTCACCGTCGAGCCGCAAAGCTTGGAGTGCGCGGTCGCGCTCGCATCCGCGCTGTCGAGACGCCCGATCCGGGGAATGTTGCCGGCCAACTCGAGAATGCGGGAATTGTACACGTCGTCGATCACTGCAACACCATCCGTCGGCTTCGGCCGTTTGCCCTGTCATTTCGCTTTTTCCGAAACTATATAGTTGCTCGGGCACCGGTTCGAAAGTCGCCGTCCTCGGTCGCATTGTCATGGCCCGGTGGCGCCGGAAGTGGGGTAGGTGTGGACAGGATATCGATTTCGAGCCGTAATGACGCTCCGGCGCAGGCTCCAGACCAACATTCCCTATGGATTGCCGCACGAATTCCGACTGGCACGGAGCGAAGCAAGATGGACGCTGTCGTCAAGAAATTTCCCGACGTTGCCGACGAGAGGCACACCGAGCGGCCGAGCCGAGCGGAAGCGGAGGCGGCGGTGGAGACGTTGTTGCGCTGGGTCGGCGAAGATCCGACCCGTGAGGGCCTGCGCGAAACCCCGGCCCGCGTCGTGAAATCCTATGAGGAGCTGTTCGGAGGCTACCGACAGGAAGCCGGCGACGTTCTCGGCCGCACCTTCGAGGAAATTTCCGGCTACGACGACATGGTTCTGGTTCGCGACGTGGACTTTCATTCGCACTGTGAGCACCACATGGTGCCAATCATCGGCAAGGCGCATGTCGCCTATGTCCCGGACGGTCGCGTTCTCGGCCTGTCGAAGATCGCGCGCGTCGTCGATATCTATGGTCGCCGCCTGCAGACGCAGGAATCGATGACCGCGCAGATCGCCACGGCTATCGTCAGTATGCTTCGGCCCAAGGGCATCGCGGTGATGATCGAAGCCGAACATATGTGCATGTCGATGCGCGGTATCCGGTCCAAGGGCTCGCTGACCGTGACAACGTCGTTCCAGGGCGTCTTTGCCGACGATGGCGAGTTGAAGGGGCGGTTCTTCTCGCTGACCGGCCACCGGGTGTGAGAATGGCGATGTCGGACAAGCAGGTGTTTGATCGTCCATCAGCCGACGCGAGTGAACAAGAGGAAGGAACCCGGCTTCGGCCGCGATTCGACGCGGCCGGCCTCGTCACCGCCGTCGTCACCGATCACGCCTCCGGCGAGCTCTTGATGGTCGCCCATATGAACGAACGGGCGCTTGAAGCGACCCTGTCGACAGGATTGGCACATTACTGGTCGCGTTCGCGCAACGCGCTCTGGAAAAAGGGCGAAACGTCCGGCGCCCTACAGAGCGTTCGCGAAGTCCGCGTCGACTGCGACCAGGACGCCGTCTGGCTGAAAGTCGCGGTCGCCAAGCCGAACGACACTTGCCACACCAGCCGCTCGACCTGTTTCTATCGTGTCGTCGCGGACGATGGGCAGAGCCTTGCGGTTCGCGAGACGGGAGATGGTCCCGTCGCCTCTTAATCGGATGATCAGACCTTTGCCGTAGCCTCACATTAGATAAACGGAGAACAATCGGGGGCGACGCAAGATGCTTGATAGGGTCTTCGGTTGGGGGGCGGAACCTCCCCTAGCCAGCTACGCACCTCAAGAGACCGCGACGCGGCGCTCCCCAGGCATCGCGCTGGCCCTCGGCGGCGGAGCGGCCCGCGGATGGGCGCATATCGGCGTCCTCAGAGCGCTCGACGAATCCGGCATTCGCATCTCCATGATCGCCGGCACGTCGATCGGTGCCCTCGTGGGCGGCTGCTACCTGGCTGGAAAACTCGACGATCTGGAAACGTTTGCCCTGTCGCTGACGCGACGGGGAATGATGCGGTTTCTCGATCTGCGCTTCGGCGCGGGTGGACTGATTGGCGGGATGCGGCTCAGCCGTCGCCTGTCGGAATCGCTGGAAGGGATCCAGATCGAGGATTTGGACCGTCGCCTCGTCTGCGTCGCCACCGAGGCGCAAAATGGTCACGAGGTGTGGATCGATTCCGGCTCCCTGATCCTGGCGATGCGGGCGTCCTATGCTCTTCCCGGTGTTTTCGAGCCCGTCTCCTGCGGCAACCGGCGACTACTCGACGGCGCCCTCGTCAACCCGGTTCCGGTGAATGTGTGCCGCGTCAACGAGGAAAAATTCGTCGTCGCCGTGAACCTGCACTACGACCTGTTCGGACGCGCGGCGATCGTTCGCATGCGGGCCGTCGCGGATGATGTTGCGGATGACGGAAGCGCATCGCCGCAGGGACTGGGGCTGACCGATATCGTAACGCCAAGGTTGGAAGGCGCCTCTCCCCGGAGAGAGAAACTCAGCATCGCGCGCTCCATGGTCGATGCGTTCAACATCATCCAGGACCGAATCTCCCGCGCTCGTCTTGCCGGCGATCCTCCCGATCTTTCTCTACAACCGCGCGTGCGCGACATCGGCCTTTCGGAGTTCTTCCGGGCCGAGGAGGCCATCGCGCTCGGATACGAAGCGACGAAGAGCCGGATCGGCGAGATCGAACGAATGACCGACGTCGCCCTCGAAGCGGGCGGACGGTAGGCGACGACCGATTTGTGTCCGGGCTGGCATGAGGCCGACGCATTGCCCCACCGCCCATTTTCGCTTTCGTTCAGCCGGCGGCGATATATTCGCGCATCTCGTTGGCCTCACGTTCCACTTCCTCGATGCGGCGTTTGACGACGTCGCCGATCGAAATGATCCCGACCAGCTTATCCTCCTCGCAGACGGGCAAGTGGCGGAACCGGCCGTGGGTCATCAATTCCATCGCCTCGTTGATCGAGGTCGATTCCGTACATGTGGTCACCGCCATCGTCATGACGTCGCGCACGCTCTGAGAAATGCTGGCGACGCCAGACGTTCCGATAAGGCGAACGATATCGCGCTCCGATACGATGCCGGCGACCGCTCCCTGAGCGTCGACGAGGACGATGGCACCAATCTTCTTGCCCGCGAGTACTTGGACAGCCTCTTCCAGTGTCGCCTCTGGACGGAGTGTCACGACCTCCCGCCCCTTCTCTTCCAGTATCTGGCGCACGGACATGTCTTCAGCCTCCCCTTCGTGATCGTTTGGAAAGGTGAGCCAGAGTCGCGCGAACCGCAAGGGGCAAGGCGCGCGCGTCAGGGCAAGCGGACGCGCGAAAGGGGATCGAACAGGCGAAATGCCAGGAACCCGAACGCAAATCCGCCCAGATGGGCTTCCCAGGCGATCGCGCCACCGCCGAGCGCACCGCCCACTCCACTGCCGATCAGCAGGTTGGTCGCGAAAAAGACCCCGATGAAAACAAGGACGGTTCGGTTGGCCAACGCATCGGTGATCGGCACGACCGGCATGTCGGCCCGCGCCGGGTTGAACCGCGTCCGCCCCCGCCCCCCGAAGGCAAAACGGCAGGCTCCTCCCATCAACGCCGATACAATTCCCGAAGCGCCGATGACTGGAGCGACAAGGGTCGGGTTCAAGATCGCGAAAGCAGCCACGCCCGCGAGCGCGCCAACCCCCGAGAAGGCAACGAAACGAACGGTCCCGAGCCGCCGCGCGACCGGTGTCCCGAAAGCCAGCAGCCACACCGCGTTGACCCCGAGATGCGTCCAATCCCCATGCAAAAAAGCATAGGAGAGTGGCGACCAGATATCGGCGCCGGCGGAACGCAACCCGCAGATTTCGTCAAGATCGCCGTAGCATCCGGGAATGAACGCGAAGTCGAGCAGCACATCGGACGCGGCGACGGGACCCAGGACGAAAACCCTGATCGCATGGACGGTCGCAAGAACCGCGATGAGGATCAGAATGATTGCCGGAACGTTGAAGGCCGGGGGATGCGGCCTTCGATCGAGGGTCTCGTCGCCCGATTGGCCGGAATGGTGCGGGGTCACGCTTCGTGCTCCATCGTCGTTTCGGTCCTCTTCCACTGCTAGCCGACGACCGCGAGGGTGACGCATCGGCCCGCCGAACATGGGGCGCGGGACGCAGACTGACACCAATAGAAAAAACCGCCCCATAACATGGGGCGGCCAAAGGTCTGCGTGAATCTGAACTGGAAAACCAGGGAAGCGCAGGTGGGTGCTGCCAGACCGGATCGAAATCCGTCCTGCGTCATTCGTAAGCCTTCCAGCGCAATTCGACAAACAGATTTGCAATCGAGAGTTAACACGGCATCACTGCATCGCAGCATGACGATTCCTGCACCGATCGTTAAGCTTCGGGCTGTAAAAAGTCCCGGTAAGCGCGGTTGTGCGCGACCGTGGCGAAACGACGGTTGAGAGATTATGCAGGCTCAGGCTCAAGCACGGCAGACGGGATCGGATGAGCGGCGTCGCTTCAATCGTGTCGACGTCAATCTCCTCGGCCGCTTCATGCGGGAAGACCGAACCGAATATCCTTGCCGCGCCGAGAACATGTCCCCTGGGGACGTCGCGATCACCACCGCCGTGCACCCGTCCAAGGACGAGCGGATCATCGTCTACATCGATCATATCGGTCGATTGGAGGGCACGGTGGTTCGCGTTTTTGACGGCGGCTTTGTGCTCATGCTCAACAGCAGCGAACGCAAGCGCGAGAAGCTGGCCGCCCAGTTGACCTGGTTCGCCAACCGTCATGAACTCGATCTACCGGAAGATCGCCGTCATGAGCGGGTGGAGCCACAAAACCCATTCGTGGACGTGGTCCTCGAAGACGGCCGTCGCTACCAGACCCGGATCATCGACTTGTCACTGTCCGGCGCCGCCGTGACGAGCAGCGTTCGGCCCGCCATTGGCTCGCGGATTACGCTGGGCACGACGAAAGGACGGGTCGTCCGCCACCTCGAAGAGGGATTCGCGATCGAATTCGCCGCGATGCAGTCGCGCGAAACGATCGAACGCAGCATGCTCTGACAGCCTGACGGTATCTGTCCGGAACCCTTGTGCTGAAAAGAAGGCGCGCCCAGGCGGTATCGCCATGTCCGACTGCCCGAATGTAGGTTCCTCGCTACCCCGATAGGGCTGCGCCCTCTTGCGAGCGGACCATTCTTGCCCGGGCGTCAGAGAAGGTCATATGCCCCTCATGCATCGACATGCACCTACGGCATTCCAACGCTTTCATTATGCACCCGAATTCTCGATGCCGGATACACTTTCTGATCCGATGCATTCACCGCTCGGTGCAAGCCCGGCGGCCGTAAAGGCGCCGAGATAGCAAACCGTCGTCAACAGCGTTAAGCTTCCTGCCGCACACGCCTAGTTGGAGTATGATGAGCAACGCAATCCGGCGCGTTCTCAAGATCGGCCGGCGGGAGGACGACATGAACATGGACCGACGTGCATTTCTGTCCGGCAGCGCCGCGCTGGGCGCCGTTCTGGCGACCCCTGGACTCGCGGAGACGCAAGAGATGTCGCTGCCTCCGCAGCCGTCTCGTTATCCCGATGACGCCTGGGTCGTTCTCGACCCGCGCTTTTCCCAGTACATGATTGGCAACACGCCGTTGCAGAGGCAATGGACCGGCGCTCTTTGGGCCGAGGGACCCGCCTGGAACGGCGTCGGCCGCTACGCCGTGTTCAGCGACATTCCCAACAACCGCCAGATGCGCTGGGACGCGGTAACCGAGACGGTGACGCCGCTGCGCCACGTCTCGAACTTTTCCAACGGCAACACCTTCGACTTCGAGGGACGACAGATTAGCTGTGAGCACTCGACAGCCCGGGTCGTGCGCTATGGGCGGGAAGGTTCGCCGAACGTGCTGGCCGAAACCTTCGAGGGCAAACCGCTGAACGCCCCGAACGACGCGGTGGTCCACCCGGATGACGGCGGCATCATCTTCACCGATCCGGGCTATGGCAGCCATTGGTATTACGAAGGCAATGTCCGCGAGCTGGAACTGCCGACCAGCATCTATCACATCGATGCGACCAGCGGCGTGCTGACCAAGCTGACGGACGAGATTTTCAAGCCGAATGGACTCTGCTTTTCGCCGGACTACCGCATCCTCTACGTCGCGGATTCGGCCGCCACACACCATCCGGAACCGGCCCGCATCATTGCCTGGGACGTCGAGGAGAACGGTCGCAAGCTGACGAACCGGCGCGAGTTCGCGACGCTGGAAAGCGGGTTCCACGACGGTCTGCGCGCAGATGTCGATGGCAATGTCTGGGCGGCGACAGGCTTTGCCGGAGAAGGGCAGGACGGCGTGCAGGTATATGCACCCGATGGCACCAAGATCGGCCAGATCAAAACGCCGGAAGGCTGCGCCAACCTCACCTTTGTCGGGGAACAGCGCAACCGGCTGTTCATGACGGCGAGCCAATCGATCTACACGATCTACACGGCCGCCCAAGGCGCCCATATCGCCTGAGGTCGCTCGACCAGCCCTGGGCCGTCGGCAATCACGAGATTGAACTGATGCCGCAGGTGCCAGGGCGCGCTCCGACGCGCGTCGCCACAAGCTGGCCTGGCTTGGCCCTCGGCGCCAACCGATCCGGCGTCGCGGGTGCAGGCTGACTATGGCGCGGCTGCCCTGCCCTTCCTTCCCCGACCTGCGTCAATCTATGCGGATCTCACCAGCAACTCGGTCGGCCGGCATGTCCTTTATGGTTGACGAAACCCCACTGATCGGAAGAAAATTCTCTGGAAAAATTTTATGTTACCTAAAGTATAGAATCGATAGGAATCCGATAAAATTTGATATAATTTGCACTACTACATTTTGTGTAGAAGTAAAACGGATGTGACATTCTCCCTGAACGAACGGGGAGAAAGAAAATGTCAAAATTCTTCAGCAAGATGGTGGTCGGTCTCGGATTTCTGACGGTGGCATTTTCCGCTACGTCGGCCTCCGCACAATCCTCGGCTATGATCACCACGGGGATCACGTCGCAGCCGATCGGGCATTATGAATTCTGCAAGCGCTATCCGGGCACCTGTCAGCCAAACGCGTCGGTTGGCGTGGTAAGCCTGACCCGGGCGATGTGGACCAAGCTCGTCGAGGTCAACAACGCCGTCAATTCTTCCATTTTCCCCCGCACGGACCAGGACATGTATGGCGTCCCGGAAGTCTGGTCGTACCCAACAGTTCAGGGTGACTGCGAAGACTACGTGCTGTTGAAGCAATACATGCTCCAGCGCGAAGGCGTGCCCGCATCGGCGCTGCTGATCACCGTCCTGCGTCAGTCAAACGGCGAAGGCCATGCGGTATTGACGGTCCGCACCGATCAAGGCGATTACGTTCTCGATAATCTCGACGATCGCGTTCTTGCTTGGAGCGATACGGATTACGAATATTTGAAGCGTCAGTCGGAACGCGATGCCGGAAAATGGCTCGCCATCGCCGACGATCGCAACATTCTGGTGGGCAGCGTCCGCTGAAATCGACGTCCCCGCGCCTTGGAGCAATGGGCTCCGCGCCGGAAGCTGCTCCAGCCGCTTTGTCGGCATTCAAATCCCGGCCCGCCTTGCCCGCCGAAATCCCGTCACGCACCCCACCTCGCCGCCGCCAGGCGAGGTTCAGCTAGGCTGCTCAGGCTTTTCCCCGTCCAATGCCTGAACGGTCACGGAGCCGGCCCTTCTGGAAGGGCCGGCTCCTCTATCCACGATCACCAATACGCCGCGCCCCCTCGCCAGTGAGGGACGAGCCGACCGGCTCAGCTGGGCGCCGTCGTCCTATTCCAGATCGATGTCGAGGATCGTCATGGTGAAATGATACGACAGTTCACCCTCCTCCGTATCCTTCGCGAGCAGCCCGACGAATTCACTGTTGAGATAGACCTCAGCCGAATCGGCACTGCGCGCAAGCGCACGAACCTGGAGGTCGGCTCCTTTGAAACTTTGTCTCAGATAGGCTTCGAGCTTGCGTATTTCGTCGGGCTTCACATCGTTCTCCTGGACCAACTTCGAACGGCTGTAGCTAGGCCTCCGCTCGCAAATTCAATGCGCCGCCGCAATCAATCGGGGCGTTCGAAGCTCTGATCCATGGCGCGGCCCGGCTCGTCGCAATCGTCGGTCGTGCCGATCACCCGCGCCGGAACGCCGGCCACGGTCGTATGCGGTGGAACCGGCTTGAGGACGACCGAGCCGGACGCGATTTTGGAGCATTTTCCAATTGTGATGTTGCCGAGGACCTTCGCGCCCGCGCCAATCAGGACCCCGTAGCCGATCTTCGGATGGCGATCGCCGAACTCCTTGCCAGTGCCGCCGAGGGTGACGTTCTGGAGAATCGAGACGTTGTCCCCGACGACCGCTGTGAAGCCGATGACGAGGCCGGTGGCGTGATCGAGAAAAATCCCTCTGCCCATTCGGGACGCCGGATGAATGTCCGTCTGGAACACGGCGGACGATCGCGCCTGAAGATAGAGGGCGAAATCGCGCCGGCCCTCGTTCCAGAGCCAGTGCGCGAGCCGATGCGTCTGAATCGCGTGAAACCCTTTGAAGTAGAGCAGCGGCTCGATGTAGCGCTCGCAGGCCGGGTCACGGTCGAACACCGCCTGGATGTCGGTTCGCAACGTCGCGCTGAACTCCACGTTGGATTCCAGCATGTCGGCGTAGGCTTGCGCGATCACGATCGCCGGCACGTCCGGATGATCCAGCCGTTGTGACACGCGGTGGATCAGTGCTGCCTCAAGGCTGCGCTGGTTGAGAATGGTGGCGTAGATGAAGCAGGACAGAACCGGTTCGCGCTCCGCGACCTCAATTGCTTCCGTCCGCACTTTTGCCCAGATCGGATCGACGGCCTGGATCTTGTCCTGGACCTGCGGGCTGCTCTTGCTCATGGCGCTCTCCCGAAACGGCGCTTGGGGAAACCTCGATGGTTCCCGCATCTGAGTACAGATAGGCGCGTTGCCGCCCGAGGAAAAGCCGCAGACGCTCGTAGGCCCCATGGAGATGATCGTCAGCGCGTATGTGACACCTTTGGTGCGGCACATCCCGGCCGCAACGCCGGGCACCGCTGAAGCGGTCTGGATAGGGCGTCAGGCGTCGTCGCTCAGAAACCGCAGCACCTCGGCCTTGAACCGACGATCGCCGACGGACTGCATATGGTCGCGGCCCTCGATAGCGAGCACGCGAGCATTCGGCATCAGCGCCGCCAACCGGTGCGGCGAGCCGGCGATGTCGTCCGTCGTGCCGACGCCGATCAGCACGGGCTGAGTAATTTGGCCGACCTCGGCCTCCGTCAATTCCTTTCGGGACGTCGAGATGCAGGCGGCCAGCGCCTCCCTGTCGCTGTTCGTCCGATCGGCAAAAGCCCTGAACATGCGACCGCGCGGATCTTTGACGTCCTCCAGTGAAGGGGCGCGTAGCGCCGCGGCGATCGGGTCCCAATCGCCGACGCCGTCGACGAGGCCAGAACCGAGGCCGCCGAAGACGACGCGCGCAAAGCGATCGGACGCGGCAAGCGCTCCAAAGGCCGCGACCCGCGCGCCCATGGAATAGCCGAAAACCGTGGTCTCCCGAATCTCCAGATGGTCGAGCAGCGCCACCGCGTCGTCGGCCATTTTCTGGGGCGTGTAAGCCGCCTCATCCGTCGGCTTGGCGCTTTGGCCATGACCGCGATGATCGAAGGCGACGGCCCGGTAGCCAGCGTCGGTCAGCGTCCTGACCCAGCCGGTATCCACCCAGTTGACCCGGGTTGATGACGCGAAGCCGTGCAGGAGCAGGACGCTTGGAGCATCGCGCTCGCCCGCATCGAGAAATGCGAGTTCAAGCCCGTCGCTGATGAAATGATCCATGATGGGGCCAAGCCTCGCATTCGTATCCCGTTGGCGGCGTCAAGTCCGTGGACGTTTGGATAAGCACCAAGTGGCGTCTTCGCCACCCCTGTTCATTCCGTTCCACCGACACTATGGTCCGCGACGTTGCGAACCATAGCCGAGAGTGAGCCGCGATGGCTGGACACGTGATTCCCCATTTTCAGAACGACGCAGGCTACGACACGATCGAGGTCGGGGTGACCGAGTTCATGTGCTGCGGCGCCAATCCGCCGCACGATCATCCCCATGTCTATCTCGACATGGGCGACGAGAGCGAGATCGTCTGCGGCTACTGCTCTACGTTCTTTCGGTTCAACCCGGCATTGAAGGCTACGAAAACCAGCCCGGCCGGTTGCGGCTTCGGAGAAAAGGCCGCTTAGGTCCGTGTCCGCGGCCGACCAGGCGCGACCGATCACGATCATCGGAGCGGGAATCGGCGGACTGACGGCGGCGCTGGCGCTGGCGGATCGTGGTTTCGCGGTGGATATCTTCGAACGCGCGCCGCAGATGCAGGAAGTCGGCGCCGGCCTCCAGCTTTCCCCGAACGCGTTGAGAGTTCTCGGCCGCCTCGGACTCATGAAGGACTTGCTGGTCCATGGCGCGCGCGCTCGTGAGGTAATCTTGCGCCGGGCGTTCACCGGTCGGCCGATCGCCTCGGTCCCGGTCGTCGCCAGCGACGGCATGCCCTATGTATCGATCCACCGCGCCGACCTGCAGGCAGTTCTCCTGCGCGCCGTCGACCGTTCCCCCGCGATCACGCTTCACCTTGGGGCTACGCTCCAGGCGCTGACCCCGGCGCGTGGCGGCCTCGATCTCTGGTTCATCAGCGGCGAGGGTCGGCACAGACTTCAGGCCAGCCTGGTGGTCGGCGCCGATGGCGTGCGCTCGTCCATCGCGCGCCGGCTGGGGCTTGCGGCGGCCACACCTAGCGGCGCGATCGCCTGGCGCGGCTACGTGAGCCGCGACAACGGCGGCGGCCCGCCGCCTGGCATCACGGCGTGGCTCGGCCCCCGGCGTCACGCCGTCGCCTATCCGATTTCCGGCGGGCGCGAGACGAACCTCGTCCTCATCGAGCCAATGAAGCGAACGACGCTCGCCGATCCGGCGGGGCTTGCCTACCGCTTCCGCTCATGGGATCGGCAACTTACATCGATGATCGCGGCGGCCGGCGACATGACCGGCTGGCCTTTGAACGTGGTGCCGCCGGACCGGCCCTGGCGCCATCTCGACGATCGGCTCATTCTGATCGGTGACGCGGCTCATGCCATGCTACCGTATGCTGCGCAGGGCGCCGGCATGGCCATCGAGGATGCAGCGGTGCTCGCCGACGCCCTGGCGCGGGCACCCAGCCGGAGCGCCGCGTTGGCCCACTACGAAGCCGAGCGGAGGCCCCGCATCGCCAAAGTCCGCCGTCGCGTCGCCTTCCACCAGCGTGTCTATCATCTGCCCTGGCCGCTCGATCTGGCGCGCGACGCCGCACTCTCGTTGCGATCGCCGGACAGTCTTCGGGACGACCTCTCTTGGCTCTACGATTGGCGCCCGCCCGCCGAATCTGACGACCGCGAGACGATTTGACGAAACCCCGAGCGATCTCGGGCGTTGTGTGTGCGTCTGGACAAACTTCGACGCTTTTCCTAGCTAGCGGCGATCGGAGTGGACGCCGACAACTGGTCGGGATGCCGATTAACGGTGCATGGGAGCGTCGAGGCGTCATCCGGGTCTGCAAGGGACTTATTTCAACAAAGGTAAAAGATATGCCGAATTTCAAGAGAACCGGCAGGCTGTTTGGCGTGGCCGCGCTTGCCGCTTCGACCGCGATCAGCGGACCGATTGCGGCCTATGCGCAGGACGCGGCCGCGTTCCGCGTCGCTCAGGCCGACCCGACCGCCTGCGATCCGACGGCTGTGGCACCGGATCCGGCGGCCTGCGAACCGGCGCCTGCCGGCGAGACAGCCCCTGCCGAGGTGGTCCCTGCTGAACCAGCCCCGGTCGAGGAACCCGCTGCCGAGGCGCCGGCCGAACCAGCCCCCGCCGAACCGGCTCCTGTCGAGGAAGCCCCTGCTGAACCAGCCCCGGTCGAGGAACCTGCGGCCCAGGCTCCGGCCGAACCCGTCCCCGCCGAACCGGCTCCTGTCGAGGAAGCCCCTGCTGAACCAGCCCCGGTCGAAGAACCCGCTGCCGAGGCTCCCGCCGAGCCTGCGCCCGCCGAGGCGGCACCTGCGGAGGCAGCCCCTGCCGAACCTGCGCCGGTTGAACCCGCACCCGCTGCTGAGGCTCCCGCCGAAGCCGCACCTGCTGAACCCGCGCCGGTTGAGCCCGCACCCGCTGCCGAGGCTCCGGCCGAACCAGCACCCGCCGCGGCAGAACCAGCGCCCGCGCCGGCAGCAGCTCCGGTCGAAGATCCGAAGCCCGTATCGGCCGAGATTCAGGAAGCCCCTGTCCCCGCCGGCCAGATCAGCGCAAGCGACGCGCAAGTGCAGCAATTGAGCCAGCCTGTCGAAGTGCCCTCGATCACTGCGGAGCAGGGAGAGCGGATCTCGGCGCCGGCCGAAGGCTCGTCGCAGACCACTATCAACGATAACAGCACGACCAACAACGCGACCGTGAACAATACGACTGTCAACAACACCACTGTGGTTGGGCAGCCGGAACTTCCGCCCGGCGCCGAGGTGGTCGAGCGTGTCGGCGATCGTGACATCCTGTCGATCGTGGGCGCCGGCGTCGCCGGCGCGCTGGTCGGTGGCGCCGCGGCCTACTTCATCCGCGGCAATGACGACGACCGTATCGCGGTCGACGCCGAGGAGCGCTACTATGAGCGTCTTTCCGGCGGTCGGACCCGCCAGACCGTGGTCCGACCGAACGGCATCCAGGTCGTAACGATCACCAACCGGTATGGCGACGTGATTCAGCGCTCCCGGGTACTGCCGGACGGACGCGAGGTCGTTCTGTTCTACGATCCGTACCAGGACGGTGCCGAACGCCCGGATTACTATTATGATCCGGCGGCGGATCTCGCTCCGGTCGTTCTGACGATTCCGGAAGACCAATACATCGTCGACGTGGCGGAACCGGACGAGGAACTCTACTATCGCACGATCGTCGCACCGCCGGTCGAGACCGTCGAGCGCATCTACTCGATCGATGAGGTCAGACGCTCCGAGCGCATCCGCGACAAGGTGCGCCGTATCGATCTCAATACGATCAACTTCGCATTCGGCTCCGCCGCGATCGAGCAAAGCGAAGTCGATGATTTGCAGGCGGTGGCCGATGCGATCGCGCGTGTCATCAAGGAAAATCCGGCCGAGACCTTCCTGATCGAGGGCCATACCGACGCGGTGGGCAGCGAAATCGCCAATCTGGCGCTGTCCGATCGCCGGGCGGAGGCTGTCGCCTCGGCGCTGTCGCAGTACTTCGACGTACCGCCGGAAAACCTGATCACGCAGGGCTATGGCGAGCAGAACCTGAAGGTCAAGACGCAAGCGGCGAACGCTGAGAACCGGCGTGTCACGCTCCGGCGCATCACCGCGCTGGTGAAACCGGTCGCAACGACCGCCAAGCGCTAGTCAGACGGATTCATATCCGGCACACCGACCGGCGGCCCTCTGGGCCGCCGGTTTTTTATTGGGCATCTGTGAAGGGCAGCAACGAGCGCGGCATCATACCTATCTGCGGTGGTAGGTAACAACTCGACCGGCCACTCCCGGCACCTTCACGCCGATACCCGGCGAGGCGCGATACGGCGCATCGGGCGAATTCGCAACGCCGCAAGGCGCGCCGAGCGCCTGACCTGCGGTGGGGCTTTGAACCGGGTCTGCTAGGGGGCGTTCTACCGAGCCCCGCGCGCCGCGCCTGGCCGGACACCCCCGTTCGGCATCCTCGAACAGGTCTCTGTCACCGCGCGCCGTTATCAGTCGTCTTCGTCCGGCGTTCGTTTTGTTTCGGCCGATAGAAAATCGCCGAGCGGCGCGAGCGGTTCGACATAGCTGGCGAAGACCTTGATAGCGACCATGACCGGGACTGCCAGGAACATGCCGACCACGCCCCAAATCCAACCCCAGAACGCCACCGAGAGGAAGACCGCGGCGGCATTCATCTCCAATCGTCGGCCGACGATCGTTGGCGTCACGAGTTGGCCTTCGATTGTCGTGCAGGCGAGGTACAGCAGCACTGGAACCAGAGCTTGGGCCAAGTTGCCGAAATCGGCGAGAGCGATCACCCCGACAATCGCCATGCCAATCAGCGCACCGATATAGGGAATGAAGTTGAGCAGCATCGCCAGAGCGCCGAAGACGACGGGAGTCGGCATGTCGACCCACCACAACAGCGTCCCGACCGCGATCCCGAGAGAGGCGTTGATCATCGTGATAGTGAACAGATAACGCGAGAGTTCGCGCTCGATGTCGTGCGCGATGTGAAGCGCGCGCTTCTTGTCGGCCAGCGTCGGCATCGACCGTATGAGTTTCTGGTAAAATAGGTCGCCCGAAGCGAGAAGGAAAAACAAAAACACCAGAGTGAAGCCGACAGAAGCCAGCATCTGCGGCACTGCGGTCGTGGCATTGTCGACGAGGCCGGGGTTCTTGACGACAACCTCATTGTCCTCCGCCCCTCCGGCGGCGCTTTTCGCGGTTTTCTCAACATTCTCCTGTGCCGAGCGGAGGCGTTCGAGCCGGTTCTTGACAGTCCGCATCTCCGCATCCACGGCCGCGGCGTAACGAGGCGCGTCGTTGACGATCTTCGCGATGGGATCGCTGAGCATGTAGAAGCCTGAAATCAGCGTCATCGTCGTGCCGATCACGAGGACGAACGCAGAGATCGGCTCCCAGATTTTCAACCGGCGACGCAGGAATCGCACCACCGGGCTCATCACCAACGCGAACAGCAGGGCAATGATGACCGGCAGCACGAAGCTTGCCGTCAGATACAATCCGCCGAACAGGAGGATGAAGAAGATTCCAATGATGGCCCAACTCGGGGTGGACGCGATTGCCTGCGCGTCGACCAGTTCGATCGTCGCGGGAACAGGAGCCGGCGACGGCGCCGCTCTGCTTTCGGATGTTCGCTCGGACAAATCACCAACCCTCGCGCGAAATGTTCATCGAAATCCGGGGAACCGAAGTCCTGACAGGCAACATCGCGTCCGCGCAAGACGTCACGTTGCTGCCCCGCACGGCGTCGCTTATCGAACGCCGATCATCTGCACGACCAGGCGATTCGCGTAAACGCGCCCGACGACCAGGTCAATGAAGGATCTGCGAGAGGAAGAGCTTGGTGCGCTCGTGTTGCGGATTGGTGAAGAACGGCTCCGGCTCGTTCTGCTCGACGATCTGGCCGGCATCCATGAAGATCACACGATTGGCGACCTGGCGTGCAAAGCCCATCTCGTGGGTCACGCACAACATCGTCATTCCCTCTTCGGCGAGCCCCACCATAACATCGAGCACTTCCTTGATCATCTCCGGGTCGAGCGCCGAGGTCGGCTCGTCGAACAGCATGATTTTCGGGCTCATGCACAACGATCGGGCGATGGCCACGCGCTGCTGCTGGCCGCCGGAGAGCTGGCCGGGGTATTTGTTCGCCTGCTCGGGGATCTTCACCCGCGACAGGTAATGCATGGCCACCTCTTCGGCCTTCTTCTTCGGCATCTTGCGCACCCAGATCGGGGCCAGCGTGCAGTTCTCCAGAATGGTCAAATGCGGGAAGAGATTGAAATGCTGGAACACCATGCCGACTTCGCGCCGCACCTCGTCAATCTTCTTCAGATCGTTGGTCAGCTCGATGCCGTCCACGACGATGCGGCCTTTTTGATGCTCCTCCAGCCGGTTGATGCAGCGGATCATCGTCGATTTGCCGGATCCCGACGGACCGCAGACGACGATGCGTTCGCCCGTGCGAACGGTCAGATTGATGTCGCGGAGAACGTGGAATTCCCCGAACCACTTGTTGACGCCCGAGAGTTCGACGGCGATCTCGTCGGAGACCTGCATCGGTGTCGGTTGCGCCTTGGTTTCGGTATCGACAGCCATGGTCGGATCCTTAGAGCATCGGAAGATAATATGGACGCGGTTCTGTTTCCCGGTTCGCCGAGGTGATCCACGCGGAGGGCGGCGACGAACGTAGCGGCGCTACGGTCGAGCCGGCCGACAAAGTGGGCACCCGGCGACCGGAAACCCACCCGCCTGTTTGCCTTTGGCAAACGGCAGGTCTTAGAATCCGCCGATCGACCTCACCGCGCCATCCGGCGCGGGGCGACCGGTGGGCCAGGGGCTTTCGGGACAATTCCTTCGGGGCTCGTCTTGGCCGTAGCGCCGCTACGACCTGCGCCGATCCCCTCGACCTTGTCCCGAAATCCCGCTGGCAGAACGCATTCATATTGTCGTCCGATGCTCTAGCGTGTGTGTCCGGTATCCAGTCGCCGCTCAGTGTAGATCGAGTAGCGCGACATGGAAAAGCAGAACAACCAATAAATGAACGCGGCGAAGACGAGGCCGGTCGCCGGCGTGGAGGGGGTGATCCAGCTTGGATCGTTGAAGCCACGGCGCACCGTCCCGAGAAGGTCTGCCAGACCGATGATGTAGACCAGGCTGGTATCCTTGAAGAGCCCGATGAAGGTGTTGACGATTCCCGGAATCACCAGTTTCAGAGCCTGCGGCAGGATGATCAGGCGCATCTTCTGCCAGTAGGTCAGCGCCATGGCGTCGGCGCCTTCATACTGACCTTTTGGTATGGCCTGGAGGCCGCCGCGGATCACCTCCGCCATGTAGGCCGCCGAGAACAGCGCGACGCCGACGAGTGCCCGCAAAAGCTGATTGAAGCTGACGCCCTCGGGCAGGAACAGCGGCAGCATGAAATTCGCCATGAACAGGACGGTAATCAGCGGCACGCCGCGCCAGAACTCGATGAAGATCACCGAGAATAGCCGCACCGCAGGCATGTCCGATCGCCGGCCGAGAGCGAGGATGACACCCAGCGGAAGCGAGGCGGCGATACCGCTCAGCGCGACGACGAGCGTCAACATCAGGCCGCCCCACAGATTGGTTGGCACCGGCCGCAACCCAAAATTGGCGGTCATCACGAAGACAAAGAGAACGACCGCGACAATCGGCATCAGCAGGCGGAGTCGACTGATCTCTTGGGAACGGAATCCGGTGAGGACAGCCACCGCTATCGAACCGAGGCTTGCCAGAAACGCGACAAGCGTGAGCGTCGAGAATCGCAGATCAAGGAAATCGACCGAGGCGCCGCTGACAATATTCGACAACAACAGCGCCAACACGCCGAACAGAGCCAACCCGACGGCAGTCTTCATCAGGCTACCGAAACCGATCTCCGGGCGCGATGCCACATCGCTGATCGTGATGGCGGCAGCGAGCAAAAGCAGCAGCGTCACCCCGCCACCGGAAAACGAGAACCGCCCGCCGGTGAGCAGGATCAGCGTCACCACCGGATAGACCGCGAACAGCAGCATCGCATTGATCCGCTTGAACGGAATACGCGGTATGGCGATCCCGGCAACGAGCACGATCAGCATTACCACCGACACGTCGATCCGCCAGCGCGCACCGAACGGATAGACGCCGTACATGAACTGGCTGAATTTCGCCCCGACAAAGGCCCAGCATGCGCCCCCCTCCCCGAGGCAGGCTTCCCGGTCGCTTCCCGTGAAGGTGGCGTCGATCCAGGCCCAGTTGACGATGTTCCACGCCCCCCAGACAATGATCAATCCTGCAAGGATGCTCAACACCGAATCGAGCGGCGTGGCGAACAGGTTGCGGCGGGTCGTTCCGATGATGCCCCTCTCGCTCGGCGGGGGCGGGAGCGGCTGTTTCTGCTCGGTCGCGACGAAGCGGGCGACTTGTTCTTCCATGGTCCTACGCGCCCTTCATCAACGCTCGACGAGCGCCATTTTCGAGTTGAACCAGTTCATCAGCAGCGAAACCGTGATGCTGATTCCCAGATAGACGACCATCCAGATGACCACGACCTCGATCGACTGACCCGACTGGTTGAGGACCGTAGATCCAACCGCGACGAGCTCGGGATAGCCGATCGCCAGCCCGAGGGAGGAGTTCTTGGTCAGGTTGAGGTACTGGCTGGTCAACGGTGGGATGATCACCCGGAAGGCTTGCGGCACCACGACCAGTCGCAGCAATTGCCCGCGCTTCAGGCCAAGCGCCGACGCCGCCTCGGTCTGCCCCTTGGAAACCGAGAGGATGCCGGCGCGCACGATCTCGGCGATGAAGGCAGCCGTATAGATCGACAGCGCCAGCAACAGCGCGATGAATTCCGGCCGGAGCTGGAAACCGCCGGCCAGGTTGAACCGGCTCGCCTCTGGAAACTCTAGCGCGGCCGGCACGCCGGTCACCAGGAACACGACGATCGGCAGCCCGACGATCATCCCGATCGCGGGCCAAAGCACAGGCGTACGCTCGCCGGTGGCCAATTGCTTCTTCCGGCTGTAACGGGCAAGCCACATCGTCGCCAGGATGCCGACCAGGAAAGCCGCGAAGGCAGCCCAGGCAAGCGGCTGGAACAGTACGCTCGGGATCTGCAGGCCGCGATTGGTGAGATAGACCCCAATCGGGCTTTCCGCGATCCCACGCGGTCCGCTCAGAACGGAGAGAACCCCGAAATACCAGAACAGAATAACCAGCAGCGGCGGAATATTGCGGAACGTCTCGACATAAATGGTCGAGAGCGTGCGGATGAGAAAATTGTGCGACAGCCTGCCGATTCCGACCAAGAAGCCGATGATCGTCGCCACGATAACACCGCTCGCCGCGATGATCAGCGTGTTGGCGATGCCAACAAGGATCGCTTGTCCGTAGGTGGAATTGCTGGAATACGCGATCGGCGTCTGGGCGATGTCGAATCCGGACCGGGATTCCAGGAATCCAAAGCCTGATGCAATATTCGCTGCGGCGAGATTTTGCGCGGTGTTGTCGATGATCCACCAAGCGAAAGCCACCAGACCGACAACCAAGAGGACCTGGATCACGATACTGCGGACGGTCGGATTGGTCAGAAGCGAGTCACCGCCACGCTCGCGTGACGACGGATGGATGTCGGCGGTCATTTCGGTTCCCAAGCAGTGCACAAAATCTCGCTCCCGCCACCCGATGGGCGACGAGCGTCAATGCCGGTCGGAGCGGACGCCGAAAGGCGCCCGCTCCGTTGTTACCGATTAGCGGACCGGCATACCGTACTGCAGACCGCCCTTGGTCCAGAGGGCATTCTGGCCACGCTGGATCTTGAGCGGCGTGTCGACACCGATGTTGCGCTCAAAGATCTCGCCGTAGTTGCCGACGGCCTTGATGATGTTGACCACCCAATCCTGCGACACGCCGATCGACTCGCCGAAGTTCTTGTCCTTGCCGAGGAGGCGACGGATTTCCGGATTTTCCGAATCCAGCATCTCTTCGACATTCGCCTGGGTGACCCCAAGCTCTTCGGCGTTGAGCAGCGCGTAGTGCGTCCACTTCACGACGTTGAGCCACTCCGTATCGCCTTGGCGCACTGCGGGTCCAAGCGGCTCCTTGGAGACGATTTCCGGCAGGATCGCGTGATCGTCCGGACTGCCCATTTCGAGGCGCGAGGCGGCAAGACCGGAGGCGTCCGTCGTCAGGACGTCGCAACGACCGCTGTCATAGGCCGAGTTGACGTCCGACTGCGACTCGATGACGACCGGATTGTACTCCATGTTGTTGGTCCGGAAAAAATCCGCGAGGTTGAGTTCGGTGGTGGTGCCACTCTGCACGCACACCGTCGCACCGGAGAGCTCCAGCGCCGAGCTGACATTGAGTTCCTTCTTCACCATGAAGCCCTGGCCGTCATAGTAATTGACGCCGGCGAAGGTGAGCCCGAGCTTCGTGTCCCGGTCCATGGTCCAGGTGGTGTTTCGGGCCAGAACGTCGACTTCGCTGTTCTGGAGCGCCGGAAAGCGCTGTACCGCCGACAGCGGCGAATATTGAACCTTGCTGGGGTCACCGAACACAGCGGCGGCGATCGCCTTGCAATAGTCGACGTCGAGGCCCTGCCAAGCGCCCTGATCATTCTGCGAGGCGAAGCCTGGCAAACCCGTATTGACGCCGCATTTAAGGGCCCCGCGATCCTTTACAGTCTGGAGGGTCTGCGCCGAGGCGCCGCCAGCTGCCAGGCCCGCGATCGAGAGACCGAGCACCGCGGTCAGAAGCTTCAATTTCATCAGGATACCTTCCCGGTTGGGTTTTGGGTATGACTTTATTGACAAACGAAGTACCCAGTCCGATGCGGCAGATGGCGGCCTCGGGACAAAGTCCCTCATTTCGCACAGCAATCACATGTCATAAAAAAGTGCAGGTCAAGCAGTTGACGTTTTTTTCCCCTCGCTTTCGGCAAGTCCGATCAGTCGTCTTGAGTACAATCAGAAAGCCGAACAATTGAGCACCGACAACTCCTCCCGGGGACGGCAGGACGGCATCAACACCCGTCTGGCGCATGGGCCTTACGATCCACAGTCCCAGCACGGCTTCGTGAATCCGCCGGTTGTCCATGGCTCGACCGTCCTCTTTCCCTCGATGGAGAGCCTCAACAACAGAATTCGCGCGC
Source organism: Aurantimonas sp. A3-2-R12 (assembly GCF_036016755.1). Taxonomy (NCBI): domain Bacteria; kingdom Pseudomonadati; phylum Pseudomonadota; class Alphaproteobacteria; order Hyphomicrobiales; family Aurantimonadaceae; genus Aurantimonas; species Aurantimonas sp. A3-2-R12. The sequence goes on from NZ_JAYXIH010000026.1 coordinate 54,464, forward strand.
CGTTCACCTACGGCCTGTGGGGCACGCCGACCACCAAGGCCCTGGAAGACGCTCTGACTGAGCTGGAAGGGGCCGCCGGGACGATCCTGCTGCCGTCCGGGCTCGCCGCCGTCACGGTCCCGTTGCTCGCCTACCTGTCGAGCGGCGACCACTGTCTCGTTGTGGATTCGGTCTATTACCCCACTCGTCGTTTCTGCGATGGAACCCTGTCGCGCTTGGGTGTCGAGGTCGAGTATTTCGATCCGCACATTGGCGAAGGTATAGCCGGGCTGATGCGGCCGGAAACGAAAGTCGTCTTCCTCGAGGCGCCTGGTTCGAACACGTTCGAGATCATGGATGTCCGCGTTGCCTGCGATGCCGCCCACGCCGGCGAAGCGGTCACCATGATGGACAATACCTGGGCGACGCCGATGTTCTTCAAGCCGCTCGATCACGGCGTCGATCTGTCGATTCATGCCCTGACGAAATATCCGGGCGGTCATTCCGACGTGATGATGGGCAGCGTATCGGCGACCCAGACGACCTACGGTCGGCTCCGCGACACCCAGATGCAGATCGGCGTCAACGCAGCGCCCGACGACGTCTACCTTGTCCTGCGCGGACTGAAGACGATGGGCATCCGCCTGGAACGCCATCAGGCCTCGGCGCTGGCCCTGGCGGAATGGCTGGAAAGCCGGGAGGAGGTGAGCGAGGTGCTTCACCCCGCCCTTCCCTCGTTTCCCGGCCATGCGCTTTGGCGGCGCCAGTTCAGCGGCGCCAGCGGCCTGTTCGCTTTCGTGTTGAAGGGCGATGCGCGAAAGGCGGCGGCCTTCCTGGACGCGCTGCGGATCTTCGGGCTCGGTTATTCCTGGGGCGGGCACGAAAGCCTCGCCGTTCCGGTCGATTTGAGCGACCGGACCATCGCCAAGGGTCCCGGCGGCGGTGCGCTCATTCGACTTCAGGTGGGGCTGGAGGACGTCGCCGATCTCAAGGCCGACCTGGAAGTCGGATTTGCGGCCGCGAATACGCTATAAAAGCGCTCGTCGCGGAGGAGCTTGGGGTGCGCGAATGGCCGCCTGCTGGACCGCGCGGCACCTCCACGGACCGAAAATGTCGCCCATGTCNGAATACGCTATAAAAGCGCTCGTCGCGGAGGAGCTTGGGGTGCGCGAATGGCCGCCTGCTGGACCGCGCGGCACCTCCACGGACCGAAAATGTCGCCCATGTCTCCCGGCCGGACATTTGTGATGATGGTGACCCCGGCAGGATTCGAACCTGCGACCATCGGCTTAGAAGGCCGGTGCTCTATCCACTGAGCTACGGGGCCGGCGTGACCGAAAGGTCATGCAAATCGAGCAGTGCCCCGATCACGAACGCCGGAGCGTCAATGGGTCCAAGGCTGATTTCGGTCGTACCGGAAGTTGTCGGCATAAGCCACTTTGGACCGCTTTGCGAGGTGGGGTTCCTCGACCCGAAACGGAATATCGTTGCGCTCGGCATATTCGATCGCCAGCTCTTTCGTGGCGAAGGAGAGGCGGAGCTGCGAATTCATGTCGCCAGATGACGTATAGCCCATCAGCGGCTCGATCCGCTTGGGCTCCTCCGGCTCATAGACGAGGATCCAGTCGCGGGTCTTGGCCTTGCCTGACTGCATGGCGGTTCGGGACGGACGGTAGATTCTCGCAACCATCATGGCCTCGTCGGGAGTGCGGGATTCGCGTCGAAATACGGGCGGGTCGCGATGGTCGGAGCGGCAGGATTCGAACCTGCGACCCTCTGGTCCCAAACCAGATGCGCTACCAGGCTGCGCTACGCTCCGGATGCCATGATCCGCCTGTGGTCGGGGGTTTGCAGGGCTTGCCCGCCGAAGTCAAGGCCGACGCGTTGCATGGCTGCGCCCGCCGCACCCCACCACGGCAAAAGGCACGGGCCAAAACCCTCATATTCGGCCTCCTCCGCGGCCGGCCCGCGTATGAAATCGTCCCAAGAATGCGCCGCCAGCCCGCCGATCCGTCACGATTCCGGTATGATCTCGTGCTTGAGCCGATCCCCGACTCGCGCGCCGTAGCGTGCCGCCGCCCCACCGTTCAATTCCAGGACGTATTTGACTGGCCCGCCGGAGGGAATCAGATCGAGCGACAAGGGCTGTGCGTTCGTCTTGATATGGATGACCGTGCCAGCCTCGTCGAGGAACAGCATATCGAGAGGGATGAGCGTGTTCTTCATCCACATGGTCACCGGTCGAACCGGATCGAAGGAGAACAGCATGCCTTGGCCCGCAGGCATGGATTCACGATTCATCAGGCCGATTTCGCGGTCTTTCGGCGTCAGCGCGAGCTCGACATCGATCTTCTGCTCGCCCGAGCCGGTGACCAGGGTCGCGGTCGACAGGTCGCCCCCCGCCAAGGCGAAATAGGCCGCGGCCAGGAGAGCCAAGACCGCGAACCCGGCTACGACGATTGGTTTGCGAAACATCATGGCCCAGACCCCGCGGTCAGTGCGATGCTGGCTGAACGGGGCCGGTCCCGGGATGGATTTCGGCGGCCATCAGACCCTTCTCGCCGTCGCCGAAGCGCACCAGCACCTCCTGCCCGGGGCGCAGTTCCATCATACCGTAGCGCCGCAGGGTTTCCATGTGGATGAAAATATCCTCCGTCCCCTCGCCTTGGGTCAGGAACCCGTAGCCCTTGGTACGATTGAACCATTTCACCACCGCGCGGACAAGATTGCTGCTCGGCACCACCGTGACGTGGGTGCGCGACGGCGGCAATTGCGACGGATGGATGGCCGTCGATTGATCCATGGACAGGATTCGGAATGCCTGAAGGCCGCGCTCGCCTTTTTGCACCTCGCAAACGAGACGCGCTCCCTCGATGGCTGTCGTGTAGCCGTCGCGGCGAAGACAGGTCACATGCAACAGGATGTCGGCGCCCTGATCATCGGGAACGATGAAGCCGAACCCCTTGGCCACGTCGAACCATTTGATATGGCCGGACACGACGATCAGTTGGACGTCGCCGCCGTCCGATGATTCGCCCTCGCCATGCACGTCTGCAGAGGTTCTCTCCGACATTCGGGGGGTCCCGCCTCTTACGCCAACCGAATCGGCACAGTCTAGCATAGCATTAACCTTCCGGTTTCGAGCAAGGGCAACTACGGCATTTGTGCGAAAATGCGTCCTATTGCACACAGGTTCCGGCAGTCTTGGCGGCCTCGCAAGTTATTGCGAAAGCGACGTCTCCTCCCGTCTTCGCGGAATCAAGCCCAATCGATCCAGAACGTCCGCCGGCTGGCATGGCGCCGGGCGGGCGTTCTGGAGATCGAGATGCACGGCGGGGATGGCTTTGTCAGCGGCAGGGGGTTGGCCGTTCGCAACCGCGCCCTAACGTCTCTCCCACCTCATCAATGGAGACATCCGCATGCGCTATCTGCACACGATGGTCCGCGTCAGCGACGTCGACCAGTCGCTCGATTTCTACTGCAACAAGCTTGGGCTGGTGGAGACACGCCGGGTCGAGAACGAAAAGGGACGGTTTACGCTGATCTTCCTTGCGGCGCCCGACGACCTTCCGGGCGCCAGGGAATCCAAAGCCCCGCTGATGGAGCTGACCTATAATTGGGACCCGGAGACCTATGGTGCCGGGCGCAATTTCGGCCATCTCGCCTTCGAGGTCGACGACATTTATGCGACCTGCCAAGACCTGATGGACAAGGGCGTGACAATCAACCGGCCGCCACGCGACGGCTACATGGCGTTCATCAAATCCCCCGACGATATTTCATTCGAACTTCTGCAGAAGGGAGAAGCCAAGGCGTCGGCCGAGCCGTGGGCCTCGATGCAGAACACCGGCAGCTGGTAGAGCCGCCCCGACCTGACGTCGGCGGTCGCGGGCCGTCGACGATCATGGTGCTGCCGCATTCTGGCCATATGCGCGGAAATAGGTTCTATTGCGCAGGCTTCGATGCCGACGGTCCTGATTCAGGCGGTCGGCGGGGGATATCGCGACGAAGCTTGCGACGTCTGCCGCATCAGCGGTAGCTCGAAAAGGCGGACCCTTCGGCTCGCCATTGAGAGGGTGGATAAGTTTGACGACGAGTATCCGGACCGTGCGCCGCTGGCCGCTGCGGCGGCATATTCTGGCGGCGGCAGTGCTCTCGAGCCTTCCGCTGGTGGGCGCATGCGTTTCGGCGCTTGACGATACGACGGCCTTTGGCTTTGCCGGCGCGGCGCCATCCGAAGACATCTTGGCCGCCGACGGGCAGACCGATTCCGACCGCACTGCCATCGCCGGCGAGGTTCCGGCGAGCGCGACGATCGACGGCGAGGCTTCGGCCAGCGCCACGGCAGACGCTTCATCGGTCAGCGAGGAACCGCAGACCGCAGGCTTGGCGGAGGCTCCCCCCCCTGCTTCCCCCCGCATGCTCAATGCCAGGAACAAGGCGATTGCCGCTTACGCGGGCGGCAGGGTCAGCGAGGGCGACAAGATGACCTCGGCTGAGAGCGGCCGCGAGGCCGACCGCTCGCTTTTCGCTTCGCTTTTTGCTCGTTCCAAGGTCCGCACGCCGATCGCAAATGCGGAGAAAGGCAAGAGCCGCCGCATCGTTCTGCAGCGCGAGGCCGCCGCTAGCTCCGGCGCAGACAATGCCCTGCCTGGCGTCGACCCGTCTTCGCTGTTCGAGATCGGGCAGCGCGCATCGGCCGACGACGAGGACATTCTCGACGAAATCAGCGGCGGCAGTAGCTATCAGGTGGCGTCGCTCACCGGTTTTGCCCGCGTCGCGCCCAATGGTCTCCGTGTCCAGCGCGAGAGCGTCCAGACGAACTGTTTTCCCGCGAAGTTGGTTGGGACGCTGCGGGCGATCGAACGGCGTTTCGGCAAGAAGATCGTCGTCACCTCCGGCTACCGCAGTCCAACGTATAACCGTCGCGTCAACGGTGCCCGCCGCTCCCAGCACATGGGCTGCAAGGCTGCCGATATCGTCGTGCCGGATGTCGACCGGTTCGCCGTCGCGGCTTACGTACGTTCATTGCCAGGCCGAGGTGGCGTGGGAACCTACTGCCACACAGCGGCGATCCACGTCGATGTCGGCCCCAAGCGCGACTGGAATTGGCGCTGCCGTAGCCGCAAGTAAAGCTAAGCGGCCCTGTCCGACCGCGCAACGCTGTGGGATTCCAAATCATCGTCCGGCGCGAAGCGCGCGCTTTCGCGCGGAGCCGAAATGCTTCACCGCCAGTGTGTGAAAAACCCGGCTCCGACGTCTTGCGATCCCCAGCGAACCCCCGTATACACCCCGTCGCCGCGCCCATCGTCTAGCGGTCTAGGACGCCGCCCTTTCACGGCGGAAACACGGGTTCGATTCCCGTTGGGCGTACCAGCTTCCCTTCTCGGCGCGCTGGTTTTCGGAAAAAGACAATCACCAACACCATTCGCGGCGCTAGCGTTCAATGCGACCGGCCAGCCTCCCAGTGTCGTGGCCCGATGCATGGCGAAGCGCGAACAGGGAGCCAACGGCGATGCGTTCGTACAATCTCATGGTGATGGAAGGCGACGGCATAGGGCCAGAGATCGTGGAGTCGACGCTGGCGGTCCTTCGCCATGCGGCATCGCTGCACCGCATCGAACTGGCATTCGACGACGAAACAGTCGGCCTCGCGGCACTCGAAGCCTTCGGCTCCACATTTCGGAATGAAAGCTGCGAGAGAGCTCGCGGCGCCGACGGGTTGATCCTCGGGCCAGTTTCCCACAACGTCTATCCGCCGGTCGACAAAGGTGGCGTGAACCCGTCCGGCACACTCCGCAAGCAGCTCGATCTCTATGCCAATATCCGACCTGCCCGCACGCGACCGGGGATCGCGCCACGGGTCGGTGTCCCGATCGATCTGGTGATCGTGCGCGAGAACACGGAGGGCTTCTACGCCGACCGCACGATGTTCCTCGGCGGTGGCGAATTCATGCCGACGCCGGACCTGGCCCTCGCCGTGCGCAAGGTCACGCGGCAAGCCTCGCTCAGGATCGCCGAGAAGGCGTTCGCGATCGCCGCAGGGCGCCCCCGCAAGCTGGTGACGGCAGTCCATAAGGCGAATGTTCTGCGGGTCTCGGACGGGTTATTCCTGGACTGCGTGCGGGAGGTCGCCGCTCGCTATCCCGACATCCGCTACGAGGAACAATTGGTGGATGCGATGGCCGCGCATCTCGTTCGCGACGCGTCCCGTTTCGACGTTGTCGTCACCACCAATATGTTCGGCGACATCCTGTCGGATCTGGCCTCGGAACTGGCCGGAAGTCTGGGCCTGGCGGCGTCCCTGAACCTCGGCGACGGCCATGCGATGGCGCAGGCCCAGCACGGCTCGGCGCCCGATATCGCCGGTCGCGGCATCGCCAACCCGGCCTCGCTCATCGGGTCGTCGGCGATGCTCCTGGCATGGCTGGGCGAGCGTTTTTCAGACGACGCGCCGCTTCAAGCTGCCGCCGCGATCGACGCCGCGCTCGACGCGACCATCGCCGACCCTGACACCCGCACCGCCGATCTCGGCGGTACCTGCGCCACGGCGGCCTTCACGCAGTCGCTGATCACGCGAATAACCGAGGCTGCGCGGACCTGATCAATCCCCTTCAGTTGGCGCAAAACGCGGGTGGAATGCCGATCCCACTTTTCGCCATTCCGCGCTAGAGCGTCAGGCGATTAATCAGCAACATAGCCAGCGGCCTTGAGGTAGTTCCAACATTCTTCGGGCTCGAACAGGTCGCAGATGTTGCCGACTGCACGCCAGAGATC